>NZ_JBSGIW010000076.1:0-42631 GCF_053605265.1 Streptomyces sp. NPDC003943
AGATGGACTACCCGCTCATCCAGAACTTCCTCCAGCCGCTGTACTACACCAACGCCTCGTCCAACGACGGCAAGTACTCCAACCCCCAGTTCGACAACCTGGTCAACCAGGCCAACGCCGAGACCGACACCACGAAGGCCGTCGGGCTGTTCCAGCAGGCGGAAGGGGTCCTCAAGAACGACATGGGCGCCATCCCGCTCTGGTACCAGAACGGCAGCGCCGGCTACTCGGACCGGGTGGAGAACGTGCTGCTCAACCCGTTCAGCGTCCCGGTCTACGACCAGATCAAGGTCAAGTGACGCCCTGGCAGGCCGACGGACCACGGCCCGGCCCGCGGACCCCCTCCCGCGCCGGGCCGTACCGCTTCTCCCGCCCGCCCGTCCCGGATTTCCTCACTCCTGGAGGCCCCCGTGGGTCGATACGTGATCCGGCGGCTGCTGCAGATGATCCCGGTCTTCATCGGCGCCACGCTGCTGATCTTCCTGATGGTGAACGTGATGGGCGACCCCATCGCCGGCCTGTGCGGCGAGCGCCAGTGCGACCCGGCGACCACCGCCCAGCTGAAGAAGGAGTTCGGCCTCGACAAGCCCGTCTGGCAGCAATACCTGACCTACATGGGCAACGTCTTCACCGGCGACTTCGGCACCGCGTTCAACGGACAGCCCGTCACCGAGCTGATGTCCAGCGCCTTCCCGGTCACCATCCGGCTGACCGTCGTCGCCATCTTCTTCGAGATCGTCATCGGCATCACCCTCGGCGTCATCACCGGCCTCAAGCGCGGCCGCCCCGTCGACACCAGCGTCCTGCTGCTGACCCTGGTCGTCCTGTCCGTCCCCACCTTCGTCACCGGCCTGCTCGTCCAGTACCTCCTCGGGGTGAAGTGGGGCTGGATCTCACCGGCGGTGTCGCCCGAGGCGCCCTTCAACGAACTCATCGTGCCCGGACTCGTCCTCGCCTCCGTCTCGCTCGCGTACGTCACCCGGCTCACCCGGACCTCGATCGCCGAGAACAAGCGCGCCGACTACGTCCGCACCGCCGTCGCCAAGGGCCTGCCGCGGCGCCGGGTCATCACCCGCCACCTGCTGCGCAACAGCCTCATCCCCGTGGTGACCTTCATCGGCGCCGACATCGGCGCCCTCATGGGCGGCGCCATCGTCACCGAACGGATCTTCAACATCCACGGCGTCGGCTACCAGCTCTACCAGGGCATCGTCCGCCAGAACACCCAGACCGTCGTCGGCTTCGTGACCGTCCTCGTCCTGGTGTTCCTGCTGGCCAACCTGCTGGTCGACCTCCTGTACGCCGTACTCGACCCGAGGATTCGCTATGCCTGAGCCGCTTGAGTCGTTCGAGCCACTGGAGTCGTACGGGGAGGAAGGACGCGCCGTGGCCTCGACCGGTGCAGGGGGGGCGGCCGACTTCGGCACCGCGGACGCGGAGACCCTGGAGAAGAACCTCGAAGGCCCCGACGCCGAACCCGACAGGAAGCCCCGCTCCCTGTGGTCCGACGCCTGGCGCGACCTGCGCCGCAACCCCGTCTTCATCATCTCCGCCCTGGTCATCCTCTTCCTGGTCGTGATCGCCATCTGGCCCTCGCTCATCGCCTCCGGAGACCCGCTCGACTGCGACCTCTCCAAGGCCCAGGAGGGGTCCCAGCCCGGCCACCCCTTCGGGTTCAACGGCCAGGGCTGCGACGTCTACACCAGGGTCGTCTACGGCGCCCGCACCTCCGTCACCGTCGGCGTCCTCGCCACCCTGGGCGTCGCGGTCCTCGGCAGCGTCCTCGGCGGCCTCGCCGGCTTCTTCGGCGGCACCTGGGACGGGATCCTCTCCCGGCTCACCGACGTCTTCTTCGCCATCCCCGTCGTCCTCGGCGGTCTCGTCCTGCTGTCCGTGGTGACCAGCTCCACCGTCTGGCCCGTCATCGGCTTCATGGTGCTGCTCGGCTGGCCGCAGGTCTCCCGCATCGCCCGCGGCTCCGTCATCACCGCCAGACAGAACGACTACGTCCAGGCCGCCCGGGCCCTCGGCGCCTCCAACTCCCGGATGCTGCTGCGCCACATCACGCCCAACGCGGTCGCCCCCGTGATCGTCGTCGCGACCATCGCGCTCGGCACCTACATCGCCCTGGAGGCGACCCTGTCGTACCTCGGCGTCGGCCTGAAGCCGCCGACCGTCTCCTGGGGCATCGACATCTCGTCGGCGAGCCAGTACGTCCGCAACGCGCCGCACATGCTGCTCTGGCCGGCCGGCGCGCTCGCCATCACGGTGCTCGCCTTCATCATGCTCGGCGACGCGGTGCGCGACGCCCTCGACCCCAAGCTGAGGTAGCCGACCATGCTGCTCGAAGTGCGCGACCTGCACGTGGAGTTCCACACCCGGGAGGGAGTGGCCAAGGCGGTCAACGGCGTCAACTACTCCGTCGACGCCGGCGAGACGCTCGCCGTGCTCGGCGAGTCCGGCTCCGGCAAGTCCGTGACCGCGCAGGCGATCATGGGCATCCTCGACATGCCCCCCGGGAAGATCAGCGGCGGCGAGATCCTCTTCCAGGACCAGGACCTGCTGAAGCTCAAGGAGGACGACCGGCGGAAGATCCGCGGCGCCAGGATGGCGATGATCTTCCAGGACGCGCTGTCCTCCCTCAACCCGGTGCTCAGCGTCGGCGAACAGCTCGGCGAGATGTTCCGGGTCCACAAGGGGATGTCGAAGAAGGACGCCCGCGCCAAGGCCGTCGAGCTGATGGACCGGGTGCGCATCCCCGCCGCCAAGGAGCGCGTCGGGCAGTACCCGCACCAGTTCTCCGGCGGCATGCGCCAGCGCATCATGATCGCCATGGCGCTCGCCCTGGAGCCGGACCTGATCATCGCGGACGAGCCCACCACGGCGCTCGACGTGACGGTGCAGGCCCAGGTCATGGACCTGCTCGCGGAGCTGCAGCGCGAGTACAACATGGGTCTGATCCTGATCACCCACGATCTCGGCGTCGTCGCCGACGTCGCGGACAAGATCGCCGTGATGTACGCGGGCCGGATCGTCGAACAGGCCCCCGTCCACGAGATCTACAAGGCTCCCGCCCACCCCTACACCAGGGGACTGCTCGAATCGATCCCGCGCCTGGACCAGAAGGGCCAGGAGCTCTACGCGATCAAGGGCCTGCCGCCCAACCTGCTGAAGATCCCGCCGGGCTGCGCCTTCCATCCGCGCTGCCCGCTCGCCCAGGACGTGTGCCGCACCGACGTGCCGCCGCTGTACGACGTCACCGAATCGCCCGTGCCCCGCGCCAGCGCCTGCCACTTCTGGAAGGAGTGCCTCCATGGCTGAGGCGATTCTCCAGGTCCGCGACCTGGTCAAGCACTATCCGCTGACCCAGGGCATCCTCTTCAAGAAGCAGGTCGGCGAGGTCCGCGCGGTCGACGGCGTCGACTTCGACCTCATGACCGGCGAGACCCTCGGCATCGTCGGCGAGTCCGGCTGCGGCAAGTCGACGGTCGCGAAGATGCTGGTCAACCTGGAGACGCCGACCTCCGGCTCGATCTCGTACAAGGGCGAGGACATCACCAAGCTGTCGTCCCGGGCGCTGAAGGCCGTGCGCCGGAACATCCAGATGGTGTTCCAGGACCCGTACACCTCGCTGAACCCGCGCATGACGGTCGGCGACATCATCGGCGAGCCGTACGAGATCCACCCGGAGGTCGCGCCCAAGGGCTCGCGCCGCCGCAAGGTGCAGGACCTGCTCGACGTCGTGGGCCTCAACCCCGAGTACATCAACCGCTATCCGCACCAGTTCTCCGGCGGCCAGCGCCAGCGCATCGGCATCGCGCGGGGGCTGGCGCTGCAGCCCGAGATCATCGTCGCGGACGAGCCGGTGTCGGCGCTCGACGTCTCGGTGCAGGCGCAGGTGGTGAACCTCCTGGCGCGGCTGCAGGACGAGTTCAAGCTGTCGTACGTCTTCATCGCGCACGACCTGTCGATCGTGCGGCACATCTCCGACCGGGTCGGGGTGATGTATCTGGGCCGGATCATGGAGATCGGATCCGACGCGGAGATCTACGACCACCCGACGCATCCCTACACGCAGGCGCTGCTGTCGGCGGTCCCGGTGCCCGACCCGGACGCGCGCGAGCACCGCGAGCGCATCCTCCTGGCCGGCGACGTCCCCTCGCCGGCCAACATCCCGTCCGGCTGCCGCTTCCGCACGAGGTGCTGGAAGGCGCGGGAGCGGTGTGCCCTGGAGGTCCCGCTGCTGGCGGTGCCGGCGGAGTTCCGGCTGACGGACAGCCCGGCGAAGCACGACTCGGCGTGCCACTTCGCGGAGGAGAAGACGGTGGTGCCGCCGGAGGAACCCGAAGCGCCTTAACGCGGAGGCAACTCGGTGGAATTGGATCCGATATACGGACTCAGGATCCTGTATCCAGTACGGCCGTGCGGGTGCCGTTCGGTCAACCGGGGCGCGCCATGTCGCCCCGGTTGACCACCCCGCCCGCACCGACGTGACGCATATGCCCGCCGCTTTGCGGAACTCCTTGTTTCGGCCGTCGGCAACCGTGAGTATCGGCCTCGTGACTGTGACACGTACGGCACGTCTCACCGGCGCCGCCCTGTGCGGCGCGCTCGCGCTCGTCCTCGTCGTCTGGCTGCTGCGCGACCTCGCGACCTTCGGCCCGACCCCCGAACTCCTCTGGTACTGGGCGGGCGACCACACCGTCCGGGTGCACGGCACCACGGCGACCTCGTTCGTCGACCCGCTCCTGCTCGTCGCGTACGTCGTCACCGCCGTCACCGCCCTGCGCTCCCCGCTCGCCGGGCCCGCGCTCGCCGTCACCGGCATCACCACCCTCGCGCTGCGACTGCCCGGACTGTGGGCCTCCGGGGTGGAGGCGCTCGTCACCACGCTGCTCAGCCTCGGGCTCGCCACCGGACTCGCCGTCACCGCGGCCGCCGGCCGGGAGGTCGCGGGCGGCGGCCGGGACGGCGCGGGCGGCGCCGACGCGGCCGCCGGGGCTGCCGGGGCGCCCGCCCGGCCCCGTACCGGACCCGCCGTCGCCGCCGGGATCCTGTGCGCGGGCGGCGGGCTCATGTGGGCGGCCTGGGAGGCGCGCTGGGCCGCGCTCCTGCCGCCCGAGTACACGATCAGCCGCTACACCGGCGCCCCCGCCCTGCTCCTGCCCTCCCTCGCCGTACCGCCCGGCTGGCTCGACGCCGTCCTCGTCCTGCTGCTCCTCGCCGCCGCCGGCAGCGCCTTCGCGCGGGCCCGGCACACCCGGCCGCTCGGCCTGCTCGGCGGGCTGCTGCTGGCCGGCTGCGGAGCCGGCGGGGTCGCCGCGGCGCTGCGGTCCGGCCGCTCACCGCTCGTGCCGGAACCGGACCTCTACGCCCGCCTGTACGACCTCACCGCCGGCTACGCGCTGCTCGCCGGGCTCGCGGTGCTCGTGCTTCTCGGCCGTTCCTGGCAGCCCCGCCGGGTCCCGTACCGCCCCGTCGCCGCCCTCCCGCCGGCCCCGCCCGCGCACCGCCCGCCCGGCTGGTGACCACTCAGCCGAGACCCAGCGACCGCTTGAGGAAGTCCACCTGGAGCAGCAGCAGGTTCTCCGCCACCTGCTCCTGCGGCGTCATGTGCGTCACGCCCGAGAGCGGCAGCACCTCGTGCGGCCGGCCGGCCGCGAGCAGCGCCGAGGAGAGCCGGAGGGTGTGCGCGGCCACCACGTTGTCGTCGGCGAGGCCGTGCACGATCATCATCGGCCGGGCCGGCTCCCGCGCGTCGACCAGACCGGCGTCCGTGACCAGGGAGTTCGCCGCGTAGACGGACTCCTGCTCGTCGGGCAGGCCCAGATAGCGTTCGGTGTAGTGGGTGTCGTAGAGCCGCCAGTCCGCCACCGGCGCGCCCACCACGGCCGCGTGGAACACGTCCGGCCGCCGCAGCGCCGCGAGCCCCGCGAGATAACCGCCGAAGGACCAGCCGCGAATGCCCACCCGCCCCAGGTCCAGCGGGAAGTCGGCGGCGAGCGCCTCAAGGGCCGCCACCTGGTCGTCGAGCGCCAGCGTGAGCCGGTCGCGGACCGCCTTCTCCCAGGCGGGGGAGCGGCCCGGCATGCCCCGCCCGTCCGCCACGACCACCGCGAAGCCCTGCTCGGCGAACCACTGCGAGGTCAGATACGCGTTGTGCGCGGCGAGCACCCGCTGCCCGTGCGGACCGCCGTACGGATCCATGAGCACCGGCAGCGGCCCGTCGCCCGCCGACCACCACGAGGGCAGCAGCACCGCGCACGGGATCCGCCGCTCGCCCGCCTCGACAAGCCGCGCCCGCGCCGCGAGCACCGGCCGCTGCGCGTAGGAGACGACCTCGGCCTGCTGCTTGCCGTCCCGCAGCACCCGCGCCACGCTCCCCGGGGCGTCCGGCCGGGCGGAGGACAGCACCATGACCGCGCCGGACCGCACGGCCGCGTGCACGCCGGGGGCCTCGGAGACCCGCTCCACGCCCTGGTCACTCACCCGGTACACATGGATCTCACCCGTCTCCGAAGCACCGTCCGCCCCGGCCGCCTCTCCCGCAGCCGCCGAGATCAGGACATCTTCCGCACCGACGTCGAGCACCGCCCGTACGTGCAGCCGGGCATCCGTCAGGACCCGGTCGCCCACCGCGAGCGCGCGTACCCCGCCCTCGTCCGTGATCCGCACGAGCCGCCCGTCCGCCGTCCAGGCCGGCACTCCGCCGAAAAGTTCCAGCCATGCCGGATCCTCGTCCACGCGCACCGCCGTCGTCGCCCCCGACTCCGGGTCGACCGACAGGTACGCCTGCGTCCGCTGGTCCCGCGCCTGCACGAGCAGCAGCGGAGCACCCTCCGACGACCAGTGGACCCGGCCCAGATACGGGAAGGCGGCCCGGTCCCACAAGACCTCGGTGCGGTTTCCGGACAGATCCACGACGAAGAGCCGCACCTCCGCGTTCGGCGTCCCCGCCGCCGGGTAGGCCACCCGCTGCGGCTCCCGCGCCGGATGCGCCGGATCCGCGATCCACCAGCGCTTCACCGGCCGCTCGTCCACCCGCGCGACCAGGAGCCGGTCCGAGTCCGGCGCCCACCAGAAGCCCCGCGTGCGGGCCATCTCCTCCGAGGCCGCGAACTCCGCGAGCCCGTACGTGACGCCGTCCGCCTCCGTCGCCGGATCCGGCTCCGCGAGCGCCCGGTCACCCGTTCCGTCCGCCCCGGTCACCCGCAGCGCCCCGCCCGCCGCGTACGCCACGAAGCGCCCGTCCGGCGACGGCCGCGGGTCGATCACCGGGCCCGGCGCCGGCAGTTCGCGGGCCGTGCCCGCCCGCAGCTCGGCCACGAAGAGCCGCCCCGACAGCGCGAACGCGGCCAACTCCACGGCTCCGTCCACCGCGTAGCCCACGACGCCCGCGGAGCCCTCCCGGACGCGCTCCCGGCGCGCCCGCTCCTCCGGCGACAACTCCTCGGCCGCGCCCGCGAGCAGCGCCTCCGGGTCCGCCGCGAGCCGCTCCGCGCCCTCCTTCAGGTCGAGCACCCACAGCCCGTGCGTCCGGTCCGTCCCCGAACCGGAGCGCACGAACACCACCCGCTCACCGTCCGGCGACACGCTGAACGCGCGCGGTGCGCCCAGGGTGAACCGCTGTGTCCTGGCGTACTGACGAGGAAACGAGATCTGTTCCTGAGACGAAGTCATGTGACCGAAACTAGCGTCCGTGCGCCCCCTCATGCCCCCGTACACCGATCGATGCGATGGCACGGATAGTTATGATCCGTAGCGCTAGGTGGGTAAGCATCCATCGGGCACATGCCAATCGAACGGCCAACCGAACGTCCGACCGAAGAAGTGTGGAGGTGAACCGCCGTGGCACTCTCGATCTCGGTGGTGGTGCTGCTGGCGATCGTCGTCTTCCTGCTGATCCGGAAATCCGGGCTCAAGGCCGGGCACGCGGCGGTCTGCGCGCTCCTGGGCTTCTACCTGGCCAGCTCCTCCATCGCCCCCTCGATCAGCACGCTCACGACGAACGTGGCGAGCATGATCGGCGGCCTCAAGTTCTGACCTGTGGGCTTCCGCGTGGTCCCGCCTCGTAGGGTGGGGCCATGACGGATCTCCCAGCCCGTCGTCTGCTCCTCGTGCACGCGCACCCGGACGACGAGTCGATCAACAACGGCGCCACCATGGCCAGGTACGCGGCCGAGGGCGCCCTCGTGACCCTGGTGACCTGCACCCTGGGCGAGGAGGGCGAGGTCATCCCGCCCGAGCTCGCCCACCTCGCGCCCGACCGCGAGGACCGGCTCGGCGAGTACCGCGCCGGCGAACTCGCCGCCGCCATGAAGGAGCTGGGCGTCACCGACCACCGCTTCCTCGGCGGCCCCGGACGCTTCCGCGACTCCGGGATGATGGGCGCGGAGCAGAACCACCGCCCGGGCGCCTTCTGGAACACCGACGTCGACGCGGCCGCCCCGTACCTCGTCGAGATCGTCCGCGAGACCCGCCCGCAGGTCCTCGTCACCTACGACCCCGACGGCGGCTACGGCCACCCCGACCACATCCAGGCCCACCGGGTCGCCACCCGCGCCGCCGAGCTGGCCGCCGACCCCGCGTACCGCCCGGACCTCGGCCCCGCCCACACCATCGCCAAGATCTACTGGAACCGGATCCCGCGCCCGGTCGCCGAGGCCGGCTTCGCCCGGCTGAGCGCCGAGGGCTCCGTCTTCCCGGCCGAGGCCGAGATCGACGACCTGCCCGGTGTCGTCGACCCGTCCCGGGTCACCACGGAGATCGCCGGCGGCACCGCGCACACGGCCCGCAAGACGGCCGCCATGGCCGTCCACGCCACCCAGATCGCGGTCGACGGCCCCTTCTTCGCCCTCTCCAACAACCTGGGCCAGCCCATCCAGACCACCGAGTACTACGAGCTGGTGCGCGGCGAGTCGGGCGCGCCCGCGGGCGAACGCGAGACCGATCTGTTCGCCGGGCTCGCGGGGCTCGCCGGGCTCACCGAGGCCGGAGCGGGCGAGTGAGCGGCATCAGCGCGGGCGCCCGATATGCCTGGTACGTGGGCCTGTTCGTCGTCGGCGCCCTCGTCGGCGCCGCCGGCTCGCTCGTCCAAGCCGCCTGGTTCCCCGCCGGGTTGCTCCTCGCCCTGCTCGCCACCGCCGCCCTCTTCTACGCCGGCCGGCGCGCCACCGGCAACCAGCTCGGCGTCGCCGCGGCGGGTGCCGGCTGGCTGGTCGCCATCGTGCTGCTCAGCTTCGGACGCCCGGAAGGCGACGGCCTGTTCGGCGGCGGGCTCGGCGAGATGGTGTTCCTGCTCGGCGGCATGGCCGTCGCTGTGATGTGCGCCACCATGAGCCGGCTGGCCCCGCCGACCGTGTGACCGCCCTGCGACCACCCCTGCGAAAAGGCCGAGTTGGTCGTGGCCGAAATGACGGGGGAGTGTCTTGACTTCGGCCGGATTGCCCATGGCGGATCCACGCCGGGTCGGGTGCGGATCGGCGGCGGCCAGTATGGTGGTGCGCGCCGCCGACCGCCCGGATCACCACGAGCGTCAGCAAGAGCGGGCGGCGGAGTCAACCGGGAGATCCTGCTTTGAGTCGTGAAACTGGTCGAGAGACAGACCGTTCGTCCTCCGGCGCCCAGGGGCGCGGCGGGGCCGCGTACCCCTCGGGCACTCCGCCGTACGGGTTCCGCCCGGGCCAGGAGGGTGCCGAGGACGCCGCCGGCGCGCTGCCGGAGGAGCCCAAGACGGAAACCACGCTGACCACCCGGATCCGGATCAACATCCCGGGTTCGCGGCCGATCCCGCCCGTCGTCGTCCGCAAGCCGGTCGGCGAGGGCGGTGCCCCCGTCGACGACCGGGCCGCCGCGGCCGCGCGCGCCGCCGAAGTCGAGCGCATCGCCTCCGGCGCACGGCCCGAGCCCGAGCCCGCCCGCCCGGAGCCGGCCCCCGAGCCGGAGCCGGCCGCGCAGGCCGCGGTGGAGGAGAAGCCGGCCAGCGACTGGTTCGCCCCGCGCAAGTCCTCCCCGGCAGCGCCCGCGCCTGCCGCGCCCGCGCCGAAGCCCGCGCCCGCCCCGGCGGCCCCCGCGGGTCCCCGTGCCCTCGGCGCGGGCCCCTCGGCGTCCACCGGCGCCCCCGGCTTCACCGGCTCCGCCTCCGACGGCGTCCCGTCCGGCGCCGGCACCACCCAGAGCATGCCGATCGTCACCCTGCCGACCGGCGGCCCCAACCAGACGCCCGCCCACGGCAGCCCCGTCATCGACCCGATGGCCGGCGCGCCCGCCAACCCGCTGTACGACGACGGCCCGGGCCACACCCCGGCCGCCGGCACCCCGGTCCTCGGCGGCCCCGCGGCCCCCGCCGGCCCGACCACCGGCCCCGTCACGGGCGGCAGCAGCATGGTCGCGGCCCCGGGCCGGCCGCGCGGCGGCCAGCCGCAGGGCGGTCGGCCGGGCGGCCGGCCGCAGGGCCCCCAGGGCGGCCGTCCCGGTGCGGGTCAGCCGGGCGCGGGTCAGCTTGGCGCGGGTCAGCCCGGCGGGGGTCTGCCCGGTGTCGGTCAGCTCGACGCCGGTCAGACGTACGCCGACGGCGCGCCCCGGCTGTCCGACGACACCGCGGTCCTCACCCCGCAGCCCCCGGCGCCCGTCCCGGGCCCGGTCACCGGCCCGCTGACCGGTGGCGGCGGCAACGTCTCCGGCGCCACGCTGAACAGCGGCGTGCCCTTCGGCCGGCCCGACGGCCCGGACCTGACGCCCCGTATCCCCGAGCGCGACGAGACGCCGGCCCCGGCGCCGGCCGCCCCGCGCCCGACCCCGGCGTCCACGGCCAAGCCCGTGAAGAAGCGCTCCAAGCTCGTCCTCGCCTGCGTCGGCGTCATCGGCCTCGCCGGCGTGGCCTACGGCGCCGGACTGCTCCTCAACCACTCCGACGTCCCCAAGGGCACCACCGTGCTCGGCGTCGACGTGGGCGGCGGCACGAAGGACGAGGCCGTCGCCAAGCTCGACGCGGCGCTCGGCAAGCGCGCCAGCGCCCCGCTCCAGCTCAGCGTCGACGGCAAGAAGGTCGAACTGGCCCCGGACAAGGCCGGCCTCGCCCTGGACACCCAGGAGACCGTGCGCGCCGCCTCCGGCAGCGACTACAACCCGGTCTCCGTCATCGGCTCCCTCTTCGGCGGCGAGCGCGTCGCCCAGCCGGTCTTCCCGATCGACGAGGAGAAGCTGGCCGTCGCCCTCACCGACCTCTCCGGCAGCTCCGGCTCGGTCACCGAGGGCACCATCCTCTTCTCCCCGGGCAAGGTCACCCCGGTCGAGGGCAAGGCGGGCAAGGGCATCGACGTCCAGCGCGCCATGATCTCGGTCAAGGACGCCTACCGCGCCCAGGTCCAGACCGGTCTCACCAAGACCGTCGAGCTTCCCGTCGTCACCCGCCGGCCGACCGTCACCAAGGCCGAGCTGGACCGGGCCATGGAGGAGTTCGCCCGGCCCGCCATGTCCGGCATCATCACCATCGAGGCCGGCGGCAAGAAGATCGACTTCGGCCCGAACCGCTCGCTGCCGAAGATCCTCTCCATGAAGGCCGTCGACGGCCGCCTGGTCGAGGTCTACGACAAGAAGGCGATCGACGAGCTCCTCGACGGCGTCTTCGACGGCGTCATGATCACCAAGGGCGACGGCACCAAGCACCAGGTCTCCGCCGACGACGTCGCCTTCGTCATGCGCGACGCGCTGCGCGGCAAGACCAAGGCCGAGCGCACGAAGTCGATCGACCTCTCGGGCAACGGCTGACGGCCACCTGCTGTCACGTGGAGCCTCCACCCGGCCGGGTGGAGGCTCCACGCGTATCGCGGCCGGCCCGCCGTCACCACTCGCCGCCGTACCGCCGCTTCCTCGCCCGCAGCCACTCCTCGACCTCCCGCGTCTCGCTCACGGTCGCGGCGCGCAGATCCCCCGCCCTGACCGTCGCGACGAAGCGCACGAACCGCACCCGCCGGTGCTGTCCGTCCACGCCGATGACCTTGCCGGGACCGTAGACGTCGGTCCCGGTGTGGGCGACGAAGCTGCCGGGGGCGTGTGGGGTTGCCATGGGGGCCCTTTCGCTGTGTGTGCTGCGCGTGTGCTGCCCACACAGTGGCCCGGCCGAGCCCACCCCCGGGAGCCGGACGCGCCCGAGCCCCCGAACGGCACGCGAAGGGACGCAGGGGCGTGTCGGTACGGCGCGGCCCACTCCGACCGCGCCGGATCCCTGCCAGCCCCGCCGTCAGAACCAGTGCAGGCAGTGCGGGCGGCGGTCCGTGCGGAACAGGGCGTCCGTCAGGGGGATCGCGGCCGGGTGGTGGGCGTGGAGGTGGCCGGCTTGGGCGAGGGTGCTCGGGGTCGTGCCGCCGAGGTAGATGGAGGCCAGGTCGCTCACGTCCAGGGAGAGGTCGGGGGCGCGGTCCGTCGGGGTGCAGTCGGGCTTGCCGTCGCGGACGGTGAGCAGGTAGCGGTTGCGCTCGCCGAGGAACGGGTCGTCGACGTCGAGGACGAGCTCGCCGTCGGTGGACCAGCCGCGCGCCGTCAGGGCGCGCGGGACGTCGAGGAGCCGTACCCAGAGCCAGTCGGTGTCGCCGCCCGCCTCGGCGGCGCGGAAGTCCGCGAGCTGCCAGCGCAGCGGGTGTTCGGACGGGACGTGCTTGAACACGACCCGGCCGACCAGGTCGTGGCCGAGCACGAACCGGGCCAGGGCCGTGAAGGCGGCGGCGTCCGTGGCGATGGTCTCGTCGACGGTCAGGGTGTCGCCGTCGAGCGAGTAGCTGGCGTATCCGTCCGGGACGCCGTCGGCGTCGCGGTGGACGGCGACGTAGCGCGGCGCCGGAGCGACGGGCGGCTGGCCCGCGCCCCGGGTCCACCAGCGGTGCGGGCGGGACAGCGCGCCGGGCTGGGCGCGGCGGTAGCGGTCGTAGACCTCTTCGAGGACGTCCCGGCACTCGGCGCGCCGTAGCACCTCGACCGGGCCCGTCGCCTTCGGCCCGCCCCGGGGCTGGGCGAAGGCCGCCCGGTGGCGCGGCACGGTCAGCCGCCCCGTGTACGTCGCCGGCCCGTAGCCGAACCTGCGGTAGATCACCGCCTCGGAGGCCAGCAGCACGGAGAGGAACTCGCCCCGTTCCCGCAGCTCGGTGAGCTGGTGCCGCATCATCGCCGTGAGCACGCCCCGGCGCCGGTGCGAGGGCACGACGCCGACGGCGGTCACGCCGGCGGCCGGCGCGACGGTCCCGCCCGGCAGGGTGAGCTCGAAGGAGTACGCGCCGGCGGTGCCGACGGGCCGGCCGTCCTCCGCCGTGGCGAGCAGGCAGCGGTCCGTTTCGAGGGCCGCCCACCAGACCCCGCCGCCGTCCGCGTCCGGCGTCTCCGGGAAGCGTCCGAACGCGGCATGGAGCGTGTCGACGAAGACGTCGAAGTCCTGGTCGGTCGTGGAACGGATCCGCATTGCTGGCGCTGCCTCCCCGGCTCGTGACGGCCCGCCACAGTGCAGCCCCGACCCGCCGCCCGGTCAACCGAATTTCGCTCGACAGGCCGCTCGCGATTCGGTTGGCTGCACGCCATGCCAGAACTGCCGGAACTGCCAGGACTGCCAGAACTGCGAACCGATCGTCTCCTGCTCCGCCGCTGGCGGGACTCCGACCTCGAACCATGGGCCGCGATGATGGCCGACCCCGAAGTCCGCGAGCACCTGGGGGAGTTGCTCACCCGTGAGCAGAGCGATGCCACGGTGGCCCGCATGCGGGCCGAGGCCGACGCGCGCGGCTTCGGCTGGTGGGCGCTCGAACTCCGCGAGACCGGCGAGTTCCTCGGCCGGGCCGGCCTGGACCAGGTGGGCGCCGCCATGCCGTTCACGGCCGTCGACGTCGGCTGGCGGCTCAAGCGTGCGGCCTGGGGCCACGGTTACGCCACCGAGGCCGCCCGCGCCTGTCTGGCGTTCGCCTTCGAGACCCTCGGGCTGCCGGAGGTGATCGCGATGACCACCGTCCGCAACGTGCGCTCCCAGGCGGTGATGCGCCGCCTCGGCATGACCCGCGACCCCGCCGACGACTTCGACGACCCGAGCGTCCCCGAGGGCCCGCTCCGCCCCTGCGTCCTCTACCGGATCTCCGCGCCGGCCAACCCGCCGGCGTAGCCCCCGGCGCGGCTCAGTTCAGCCGCGCCCGCGCCGCCTTCGCCCGCTGCCTGATCGTCTCCGCCGCGCTCGGCTCGACCGCGTCCATCACCGTCGCGTACGCCTCCATCTCCGCCGCGCCCGTCAGGAAGTCGCCCCGCTGGACGAGGAGTTCGGCCCGTTCGTAGCGGAGGCGGGCCGGGTGGGAGGGGAGGAGGAGGGAGAGCTCGACGGCCCAGAGGGCGACGTCGGAGCGCTCCGGGCGGGCGGCGGCCCAGGCGCGGATGTTGTTGAGGATGCGGAGCACGATCGCGGGGGCCGTCGCGGGCCGCAGCATCGTCGGGTCCAGGGCCTCGCCGGTGGCGCTCGCGACGAGGAGCTCGGCGTCGGTGGCGGTCATGGGACGGCCGCCCGTGAACGGGTCGGCGAGGTGGAGCTCGGCCGGGTCGCCGAAGCCGACGACGAAGTGGCCGGGCAGCCCGAGCCCGTACACCGGCGCCCCGGCCCGCCGGGCGACCTCCAGCCACACCACGGAGAGCAGGATCGGCAGGCCGCGCCGCCGCCTCAGCACCTCGTGCAGGAGCGAGGACTCCAGGCGCTGGTAGTCGGCGGTCACGCCCTGGAAGCCCTCCCGGTGGCCGAGCAGCTCGCCGAGGGCCGCGATCCACGCGTCGGCGCCCCGGGTCCCGTACGGGACGAGCCCGGCGAGCCGGTCGAGTTCGATCTCGGCCAGGTCCAGGTCCGCCTGCGTCACCGCGGGGTCGGCGACCGCGCCGACGAGCAGGCAGAGGCGGGCGAGGTCGGGCCGCTCGGACCTGGCCTCCTCCGCGAACTCGCGCCGCCAGTCGGGCCCGCTCGCTTCGCCGGCGGTCCCGTCGAATCCGCCCGCGTCCTCGCCCCCGGCGCCTGCGTCGGTCACGCCTCGGTCCCGGTCCCGCGGTAGTGGTGGTAGTGGTGGTGCACGGTGAAGCCCATCCCGTCGTACAGCGCCCGCGCGCCGTCGTTGTCCGACTCCACCTGGAGCCAGGCCGCCGAGGCGCCCTCGTCCAGGGCCCGGCGGGCGAGCGCGGTCATGACGGCCGTCGCGAGCCCGCGCCGCCGCTGCTCCGGGTCGACCTCGACCGCCATGAAACCGGCCCAGCGTCCGTCCACGACGCAGCGCCCGATCGCGGCCGGTATGTCTCCCGTGCCCGGCACGGACGCGAACCACACGCTCGGACCGCTGCCGAGCACCTTCAGGACGTGCGGGCCGGGCTCGCCGAAGCGCTGGTAGCGCCGCAGCCACTGCTCGTCGACCGAGCGGGACAGCCGGACCTCCGCCACCGCGGACGCGTCGGCGTCGAGGTCGCCGATCGGCGCGAGCGCCGCGGTCCGCAGCTCCGCCGAGACCTCGCGGACCCAGCCGCGCCGGTCCAGCTCGGCGCCGAGCACCTCCTGGGTGCCCTCCGCGCCGGTCGCGGTCTGGATGTACGGGGGCAGGTCCCGGGCCGCGTACCACTCCCGTACGCGGGTCAGCGCGGCGTCCAGCGGCATGCCGGGGTCGCCGAGCGGCAGGACCGAGTTGGCCCGCCGGGTGAATCCTCCCGCGGCACGCAGCGTCCACTCGCCGAGCGGCTCGCTCTCCAGGGGCTGCCAGGCGCGCGCGGCGGCCCGGGCGAGCTCGGGGAAGCCGGCGGCGGGGCCGCGGCGGCGGGCCGGGGCGGCGGGGACGACCTTGCCTGCGGCGAGGGCGGATTCCGCGATCCGGACGGTCTGCCCGGTCCGGCGTGTGATCAGCAGCACACCCTCGTCCCATGATGTGAGAACACCGACCGCGTCGGTGAATCGCTCCCCCGGCGCGGACGACTCCGTCACGTACCGAACTGAGACACGTTTCCCCACGTCAGCGGCGGTAATGCGCACTTCGAGGCGTCCGCCATCGGTGAATTCCACAGCTTCTCAGCCCCTCCTGTTCGGATCGTCCCCAAGAACGGAGATACTAGGGGCGGGCATCGACGACACCGCGCTCCCGCGCAGACCAGCCCTATCGAGGAGGAACGACAGCGTGACCTACGTCATCGCGCAGCCTTGTGTCGACGTCAAGGACAAGGCGTGCATCGAGGAGTGCCCCGTCGACTGCATCTACGAGGGCCAGCGGTCCTTGTACATCCACCCGGACGAGTGCGTCGACTGTGGGGCCTGTGAGCCGGTCTGTCCGGTGGAGGCGATCTTCTACGAGGACGACACCCCGGAGGAGTGGAAGGACTACTACAAGGCGAACGTCGAGTTCTTCGACGAGCTCGGTTCGCCCGGTGGTGCCTCCAAGCTCGGGCTGATCGAGCGCGACCACCCCTTCATCGCCGCCCTGCCGCCGCAGAACGGCTGATCGGACGATCATCCACCCTCGGTCCCGTACGGCGTCGCCGCCGCTGTACGGGACCGTTGCGTTATCCGTACGTACGAGGAAGTGAGCCCCACCGTGAGCGCCCCCGTCTCTTCGCGTCTGCCCGTCTTCCCCTGGGACAAGCTGGAGCCCTACAAGGCGACCGCGTCCGCCCACCCGGACGGCATCGTGGACCTGTCCGTGGGGACGCCGGTCGACCCGGTCCCCGCGCTGATCCGGGAGGCCCTGGTCGCGGCCGCGGACTCGCCGGGCTATCCCACGGTGTGGGGCACCAAGGAGCTGCGGGACGCGCTCACCGGCTGGTGCGAGCGGCGCCTCGGCGCCGTCGGCTTCGCCCACGAGAACGTGCTGCCGGTCGTCGGCTCCAAGGAGCTGGTGGCCTGGCTGCCGACCCAGCTCGGCCTCGGCGCGGGGGACCGGGTCGCCTACCCGCGGCTCGCCTACCCGACGTACGAGGTCGGCGCCCGCCTCTGCGGCGCCGAGCCCGTCGTCTACGACGACCCTACCGAGCTCGACCCGGCCGGCCTGAAGCTGCTGTGGCTCAACTCCCCGTCCAACCCGACCGGCAAGGTCCTCGGCAAGGACGAGCTGACCCGGATCGTCGCCTGGGCGCGCGAGCACGGCGTGCTGGTCTTCTCCGACGAGTGCTACCTGGAGCTGGGCTGGGAGGCCGACCCCGTCTCCGTCCTGCACCCGGACGTCAGCGGCGGCTCGTACGAGGGGATCGTCGCCGTCCACTCGCTCTCCAAGCGCTCCAACCTGGCCGGCTACCGCGCCGCCTTCATCGCCGGTGACGCCGCCGTCCTCGGCGAGCTGCTGCAGATCCGCAAGCACGGCGGCATGATGACCGCCGCGCCCGTCCAGGCCGCCACCGTCGCCGCGCTCGGCGACGACGCGCACGTGGCCGAGCAGCGCGAGCGGTACGCGGCCCGGCGCGCCGCCCTGCGCACGGCCCTGGAGGCCCACGGCTTCCGGATCGAGCACAGCGAGGCCAGCCTCTACCTGTGGGCGACCCGCGACGAGCCCTGCTGGGACACCGTGGCCCACCTGGCCGAGAAGGGCATCCTGGTGGCGCCCGGCGACTTCTACGGCGAGGCCGGCGAGCGCTTCGTGCGGGTGGCCTTCACGGCGACCGACGAGCGGGTCGAGGCCGCCGTCAAGCGCCTGGGCTAGGTCCCGCGCGTACGGGAGGGCCCGGGGAGCGTGTGCTCCCCGGGCCCTCCCGTCTGCCGCGCCGCGACCGGGGGTCAGCCGCCGATCGGCAGGCCGCCCATCAGCTGGCCGGTCGGCAGCTTGCCGAGCGCGCCGCCCGTGGGGGCCTCGGCCTGCTCGGTGACGGCGCCCGTGGTCTGGCCGACGGTGTTCGTCGCCTCGTCGGCGGTGTTGCCGCCGGTCAGCTTCTGCGCGGCCGGGACCTTGTTCGCGACACCGGTCGCGGTGCCGAGGGCACCCTCGGCACCGGCCTTGTCCAGGGAGGTCAGACCCGTCAGGGCGCCGGTCGGCGCGAGCGACTGGTCCGCGGCGCACGCGGAGCCGGCCGCCGCGACCACGGGGGCTGCTCCGGCCGCGACGAGCAGGGCGGCCTGGGCGATCCGACGGGTCAGGGGGAGGGACATGGTGCTCCTTCGACGGAGAGGACGTGTACGCGGTGACAACCGGCCCCGGGGCGGGGGAGGTTGCGGACGCCGAAGGCAAAGACTGGGTAATGCGTCGTATTGTCGGGCGGGGAGGAAACCGGACGAACGGTTCAGTTGCCCCACGCGTGCCGAACCGTCACTCCCCTTGCGCGCCAAGGGCGTTGCCGTGACATGACAGCCGGCCGGAAGCCTGCTCGGCCGGCCTGTCGCCGCCGAGGGCGCATGACACCTTCGAGGGACAGTCCGTACGACTGCTCGGTGCCGTCTCGGCCGTACGGCGATGCCAGGGGTTGCCTGTACGGGGATGCCGGTACGGGGGTGCCTGTGTGGCATGCCCGTACCGCGACGCTCGTACGGCGATGCCCGTACCGCGATGCCCGTACGGCCCCGGGGCGTTAGCCCGTCGTCAGCCGCAGCCGTACCGACGAGCCGTCCGTCCCCCGGACGCCGTCCCCGTCCGCCGGACCCCACTCGCCCGACGAGTCGTCCGCGACCCACACCCGGTCCCCGTAGGCGACCTCCGCTATGCGCAGCTCGCCGGCCCGGGCCACCGCCCACTGCGCCAGCTCCCAGCCGCGCTGCTCGCGCGGGCCGCGGGACTCGCGCACCGGCAGCGCGAGCTCGGCGGCCGGCGCCGCCGCGTTCGCCCCGGCCGCGCCGCCGGCCGCCGGGGCGGGCCTGGGGGCGGTCTCCTTGCCGAAGGCCCTGACGACCTCGTCCCGGACCCGTGCGGGATCGCCCGGCCTGCCCTCCCTGGTGTCGGCCGTGCAGCTGAGCGAGGCGGGCGCGTGGCCGGTCAGGGCGGCGGCGAGGAGCGTGGCGTCCGGCTCGTGCTTCGCGTACGCCTGCGGGTAGCCGCTGCGCTGGACCTTCTGCGCCGCCACCGTCAGCGGCAGCCGCGAGTAGCCCGGCACCTTCTCCAGGCCCTCGTAGAACTTCGTGGACGAGTACACCGGGTCGAGGATCTGCTCCGGATCGCCCCAGCCCTGCGAGGGCCGCTGCTGGAACAGCCCGAGGGAGTCGCGGTCGCCGTGCTGGATGTTGCGCAGCCCCGACTCCTGGATCGCGGTCGCGAGCGCGATCGTCACCGCGCGCTCCGGCAGGCCGCGGCTCGTGCCGACGGCGGCGATCGTCGCCGCGTTGGACGCCTGCTCCGGGGTGAACTCGTACTCGTTCGCCCCGGTTCCGACCCGGCAGCGCGGCGCGCCCTTGCTGCCCGTGACGTAGTGCACTGTCACGTAGGCGACCAGGCCGAGGAGCACGGAGAACGCCGCCACGAACCGGGCGGCGCGGCCGCGGCGGGCGGGAGCGGGGACACGGCGGGGCTCGGACACGCGCCCCACCGTACTGGAGGCCGGGTTAGGGTCGGCACATGGCTGACACCGCTTCTCACCAGACCCCCGAAGGCCGTCCGCTGGACCTCGCGCTGGACGGCGCCGCGCTCACCGCGGCCCTGGTCGACTTCCCGTCCGTGAGCGGAACCGAGAAGCCGCTCGCCGACGCGATCGAGCAGGCCCTGCGCGAACTGCCGCACCTCACCGTCGACCGCTACGGCAACAACGTCGTCGCCCGCACCAACCTGGGCCGCGAGGAGCGGGTCCTCCTCGCCGGCCACATCGACACCGTGCCGATCGCCGACAACGTGCCCTCGCGCCTCGACGAGGACGGCATCCTGTGGGGCTGCGGCACCACCGACATGAAGTCGGGCGTCGCCGTGCAGCTGCGGATCGCCGCCACCGTGCCCGCGCCCAACCGCGACCTCACCTTCGTCTTCTACGACAACGAGGAGGTCGCCGCCCACCTCAACGGCCTCGGCAAGATCGCCGACGCCCACCCGGAGTGGCTCGCGGGCGACTTCGCCGTGCTCCTCGAACCCTCCGACGGCCAGGTCGAGGGCGGCTGCCAGGGCACCCTCCGCGTCAAGCTGCGCACGGCCGGCGAGCGCGCCCACTCCGCGCGCTCCTGGATGGGCTCCAACGCCATCCACGCCGCCGCCCCCATCCTCGACCGCCTCGCCGCGTACGAGCCGCGCAAGCCGGTCATCGACGGCCTCGAGTACCACGAGGGCCTCAACGCGGTCGGCATCGAGGGCGGCGTCGCGACCAACGTCATCCCCGACGAGTGCGTCGTCACCGTCAACTACCGCTACGCCCCCGACCTCTCCCCGGCCGAGGCCCTGGCCCACGTCCAGGAGGTGTTCGCCGACTGCGGCGTCGCGGAGATGATCGTCGACGACGAGAGCCCCGGCGCCCTGCCCGGCCTGTCCCACCCCGCCGCCGCGGCCTTCATGAAGGCGGTCGGCGGCGCCGCCCACCCCAAGTTCGGCTGGACCGACGTCGCCCGCTTCAGCGCGCTCGGCGTCCCGGCGGTCAATTACGGCCCCGGCGACCCGTTCTTCGCGCACAAGCGGGACGAGCACGTGCACGTCGACCGGATCCACCACTGCGAGGCGCGGCTGCGCGAGTGGCTCACGGATCTCCACTGAGCGATTCCGGTAATTTCGCTTTTCTTCACCTCTGTGGTCCTACCCTGACCGGGAAGATCAGAGAACGGTGAAAGGAGCGGACCATGGGTGTACCCGATGAGCCGAAGAAGCTGGAGGAGCAGCGTCTCGGACCGGTGGTCAGGCGCCGTGACCAGGTCCAGCCCGGCACCACCGACCAGCGTCTGCTCGACACCGAGGGCGACTCGGAGTGGGTGCACACCGACCCCTGGCGGGTCATGCGCATCCAGTCCGAGTTCGTGGAGGGCTTCGGAGCGCTCGCCGAACTGCCGAGCGCGATCAGCGTCTTCGGATCGGCCCGTACGAAGCCGGGCACGCCCGAGTACGAGGCGGGCGTACGGCTCGGCCGCGCGCTCGTCGAGGCGGGCTTCGCGGTGATCACGGGCGGCGGCCCGGGCGCCATGGAGGCGGCGAACAAGGGCGCCAGGGACGCCAAGGGCATCTCGGTCGGCCTCGGCATCGAGCTCCCCTTCGAGCAGGGCCTCAACCCGCACGTCGACATCGGCGTGAACTTCCGCTACTTCTTCGTCCGCAAGACGATGTTCGTGAAGTACGCGCAGGGCTTCGTCGTCCTCCCGGGCGGCCTCGGCACCCTCGACGAGCTCTTCGAGGCCCTGACCCTCGTCCAGACCCGGAAGGTCACCCGCTTCCCGATCGTCCTGTTCGGCTCGGAGTACTGGAAGGGCCTCGTCGACTGGCTCCGCGACTCGGTCGTCGCGGGCGGCAAGGCGTCGGAGCACGACCTGCTGCTCTTCCACGTGACGGACGACGTGGACGAGGCGGTCGCGCTGGTGTCGAAGGAGGTCGGCCGCTAGGCCGAAGGCCGTGCCGGGGGCGTCCGCCTGTGGCGCCCCCGCCCTGCCTCACGCCGCCCCCCGCCCCGCCCCAGCCGGCCCGCGTCGCGCCCGCCCTACGTCGGCCGCCCCACGCCCGTCTTACGCCGGCCCCCGCCCGGCTTACGCCAGCCCGCGTCGCGCCACAGCCGGCGCCCGGTGGCCCGCGATGGACGCCACCATGTCCAGCACCTGCTTCGTCTCCGCGACCTCGTGCACCCGGTACACCCGCGCCCCCAGCCACGCCGACACCGCCGTCGTCGCCAGCGTGCCCAGCACCCGCTCCTTCACCGGCCGGTCCAGCGTCTCGCCCACGAAGTCCTTGTTGGACAGCGACACCAGGACCGGCCAGCCCGTCTCGGCCATCTCCCCGAGCCGCCGGGTCGCCTCCAGGCTGTGCCGGGTGTTCTTCCCGAAGTCGTGACCGGGGTCGATCATGATCCCGTCGCGCCGCACGCCGAGCGCCAGCGCGCGCTCCGCGAGGCCGACGGTCACCCGCAGGATGTCGGCCATCACGTCCTCGTACTCGACCCGGTGCGGCCGGGTCCGCGGCTCGACACCGCCCGCGTGGGTGCAGACGAGCCCCGCGCCGTACTTCGCGGCGACCTCGGCGAGCCGCGGGTCGACCCCGCCCCACGCGTCGTTCAGCAGGTCCGCGCCGGCCTCGCAGACCGCCTCGCCGACGTCCGCGCGCCAGGTGTCGACGCTGATGACGACGTCGGGGTGGCGGCGCCGCACCTCGGCGACGAAGCCGACCGTGCGGCGGGCCTCCTCCGCGGCGGTGACCTCCTCGCCGGGGCCCGCCTTGACCCCGCCGATGTCGATGATCGCCGCGCCCTCGGCCACGGCCTGCTCGACCCGGGCGAGCGCCGGCTCGTCCTGGAAGGTGGCCCCCTGGTCGTAGAAGGAGTCCGGAGTCCGGTTCACGATCGCCATGATCACCGGCTCGTGGGGTCCGAATTCCCGCCGTCCCAAGCGCAGCATCCCTTATGTCCTCCCTCGCGGCCGGTCGCCGGCATCGTCTGCGACCCTAACTGTCGGTGGCGCATGGCACGATCGGCACGGGACGTTTTCCAAGGGCGGGAACGACCGGGAAGCTGACGGGGAAGGGCGCGCACGTGTTCTGGTTTCTGCTGATCACGATGGTCGTGGTCGTCGCGGCGGTCACTCTGGCGGTGGTCGGCGGCGGCGAGAGCGAGGTGCTGCCCGAGGTGGCCCCCGAGCAGCTGGTGGACCCGCTGCCCGCGACGCGGCCGGTCGACCAGGCCGATGTCGAGGCGCTGCGGCTGCCGGTCTCGGCGCGTGGCTACCGGATGACGGACGTGGACGACGTCCTCGACCGGCTCGGCGCCGAGCTGGCGGAGCGGGACTCCCGGATCGCGGACCTGGAGGCGGCACTCGCCACCGCCCGGTCCGGCGGCGAGCGGGGCGAGCGCGGCGAGGAGGACGAGGCATGAGCGACGTGACCACAGGCGGGCAGACCGTCGTCGAGACCGTGGGCCGGGCCGTCGCCGGCCCGGACGGGCGGCTGCGCTGCCCCTGGGGCCTGTCGGCCGAGGACTACGTGGCGTACCACGACGAGGAGTGGGGCCGCCCGGTCCACGGCGACGACGCGCTGTTCGAGCGGCTGTGCCTGGAGGCGTTCCAGTCCGGCCTGTCCTGGATCACGATCCTGCGCCGCCGCGAGGGCTTCCGGAAGGCGTTCTCCGGCTTCCGGATCGCCGACGTGGCCGGCTTCACCGACGCCGACCGCGAGCGGCTCCTGGCCGACGAGGGCATCATCCGCAACCGCGCCAAGATCGACGCCACCATGGCCAACGCCAAGGTGCTCGCCGGGTGGGCCCCCGGCGAGCTGGACGCGCTGATCTGGTCGTACGCGCCGGATCCGGCGACCCGCCCGGCGCCGCTCACGACCGGCGACGTGCCGGCGGTGACGGACGAGTCGACGGCCCTGTCCAAGGACCTCAAGAAGCGCGGCCTGCGCTTCATCGGCCCGACGACGGCGTACGCGCTGATGCAGGCGTGCGGCCTGGTCGACGACCACGTCACCGGCTGCATCGCGCGCGGCCGGAGCTAGCGGGCCGGGGGCCCGGGCCCGCGGGGCTCAGCGCCCCAGGTACTTCGGCTTCTCCTTGGCGATGAAGGCCTGCACCGCGATCCGGTGGTCCTCCGACGCGCCGGCCTTCGTCTGGAGTTCGTCCTCCTTGTCGAGGGCCTCGGACAGCGAGCGGTCCGCGCCGTAGGCGAGGGACTCCTTCAGGGCCGCGTAGGCCACCGTCGGGCCCGCGGCGAGCCTGCGGGCGACCTTCGCGGCCTCCTCGGCGAGCGCCTCGGCCGGTACGAGCTTGTTGACGATGCCCAGCTCGTACGCCTCCTGGGCGCTGATCGTGCGCGGGAAGAGCAGCAGGTCGGAGGCGCGGCTGTGGCCGACGAGCCGGGGGAGCGTCCAGGACATGCCGGAGTCGGCGGTGAGCGCCACGCCGGCGAAGGCGGTGCTGAAGGAGGCGGTCTCGGCGACCACGCGGTAGTCCGCGGCGAGCGCGAACCCGAAGCCGGCTCCGGCGGCCACGCCGTTCACACCCGCGACGACCGGCTTGGCCATTCCGGTGAGGGCTCGCACGATCGGGTTGTAGTGGTCGCGGACCGTGTTCATCGTGTGCGTGGTGCCGGCCTCCTGGTCCTGCTGGAGCAGCCCGACGTGTTCCTTCAGGTCCTGGCCCACGCAGAACGCGCGGTCGCCGGCCGCCGTGAGCAGCACCGCCCGGACGGCCGGGTCGGCGGCCGCCGCCTCCGCCGCGTCGCGCAGGGCGACCTTGGCCGCCACATTGAGCGCGTTCATGGCCTCGGGGCGGTTGAGCGTGATCGTGGCGAGCCCGTCGCTCACGTCGTAGAGGACCGTGTCGGCCATCGAGGCTTCCCTTCGCGTCTTCGCTTCGTCTGACCCCTCAGCATGGCGGAGATCACCCCCACCGCACATGTGAGCTGCGTCAAAGAATCGCCGTCCGAACGCCGACCGGGCGCGGCGAAGTATCGCAGGTGGATCGGCGAAATGTGCGGCTTTGTGAAAGCGCGTTGCGGAAGCGATGCCACCTGATGTTGGTCATCGGGTCCTCTGATGCGGGATAATGACCTGGAAGCAATCGTGTTCGATGCTGACGATGAGCTGGTTTCAGGAAGGGGAACGAGCATGGCGGCCATGAAGCCGCGGACGGGTGACGGCCCGCTCGAGGTGACCAAGGAGGGGCGGGGCATCGTCATGCGCGTTCCGCTCGAAGGCGGCGGCCGGCTCGTCGTCGAGCTGACCCCGGACGAGGCGAAGGCGCTCGGCGACGCCCTGAAGGACGTCGTCGGCTAAGGACGCGTCTGTCGCGAATTTCCGCTTCTGCCCCGGTACGGTACCCACCGCACCGGGGCAGCGGTGTTTCGGGGGTCGCTTCCGGGGCGTACGCCTCCGGGGGGTGGTTCTCCTGAATCCGGGGCGGTACGAGCGGTACGGGGCCGGGCCCTACGCGCCCCGGCGCACCGCGCACAGCAGGCCGTCGCCCACCGGCAGCAGCGTCGGCAGCAGCTCCCGGCTCTCCCGTACCGTCCGCAGCAGCTCCCGTATCCGCTGCACCTCGGCCGGCTGGGCCGCAGAGTCGACCGTGCGGCCGTCGGCGAAGACGCCCTCGAAGCAGACCAGACCGCCGGGCCGGAGCAGGCGCAACGATTCAGCGAGGTAGTCCAGGAGCTCCAGGCGGTCGCCGTCGCAGAAGACCAGGTCGTATCCGCCGTCCGCGAGCCGGGGCAGTACCTCCAGCGCCCGGCCCGGGATGAACCGGGCCCGGTTCCCGGCGAAACCCGCCGCGCGGAACGCCGCCTTCGCGTGCGCCTGCCGCTCCGGCTCCATGTCCACGGTGGTCAGGACCCCGTCCGGACGCATCCCGAGCAGCAGATAGATCCCGGACACGCCCGTGCCCGTACCGATCTCCGCCACCGCCTTCGCGTCCGCCGTCGCGGCCAGCAGGCGCAGCGCGGCACCGGTGCCCGGCGACACCGAGGGCAGCCCCGCCTCACGGGCCCGGTCACGGGCCCAGCGCAGCGCTTCGTCCTCGGCGACAAAGGCGTCGGCGAACGCCAGGCTCGTCTGCCGGTTGGCGGAAATGGCCCTCTCCTTGTTCCCGTGGCTGTCCCGTAGTTGACGCAGGCGTCGACTGTATCCGCTGGACGCGGGAACCCGCAGATGGGACCGCGCGTTCATACGGACAGGAAGCGAGCAGGACGCCGGCCCGAGCCGGCCCCAAATTCGCGTAAAGATTCTTATCCGGAGCTAACGGGCGAGGTGGCTATGGTAGGGGCTCCACTGGACACCACCAGAGCCGACAGGGGAGGTGCGGCTGCGCCTGTGGATCGGAGAAGGGTGCTTCGGCGCCTTCTCGGATCGGCGGGTGAGCCGAAATCCGTGACTGACACAGCTGACCGTTCCCGCATCGCCGACTCCGCTCCCACCACCGCGACCTTCGCTCCGGACGCGGATTCGCAGGCGTGGACTCCGCCCAGCTGGGAGGAGATCGTCAGCACCCACAGCGGTCGTGTCTACCGCCTCGCCTACCGCCTGACGGGCAATCAGCACGACGCCGAGGACCTGACCCAGGAGGTCTTCGTCCGGGTCTTCCGCTCGCTGTCGTCCTACACGCCGGGCACCTTCGAGGGCTGGCTGCACCGCATCACCACGAACCTGTTCCTGGACATGGTGCGCCGCAAGCAGCGCATCCGCTTCGACGCGCTCGCCGACGACGCCGCCGAGCGGCTGCCCAGCCGCGAGCCGTCCCCCCAGCAGGCGTTCAACGACACGCACTTCGACGCCGACGTCCAGCAGGCCCTCGACACCCTCGCGCCCGAGTTCCGTGCCGCGGTCGTGCTCTGCGACATCGAGGGACTGTCGTACGAGGAGATCGCCGCGACCCTCGGCGTGAAGCTCGGCACCGTCCGCAGCCGCATCCACCGCGGCCGCTCCCACCTGCGCAAGGCGCTCAAGCACCGCTCGCCCGAGGCGCGCGCGGAGCGGGCCCTCGCCGCCGTGGGCTGGGAGGCGGGAACGGCGTGAGTGGCACCAGTCCGTCACCGACCCCCGCGGAGCACCACCTCGGGGACCGGCTCGCCGCGCTCGTCGACGGCGAGCTCGGCCATGACGCCCGCGAGCGGGTCCTCGCCCATCTGGCGACCTGTCCGAAGTGCAAGGCCGAGGCCGACGCCCAGCGCAGCCTGAAGAGCGTCTTCGCGTCCGCCGCGCCCCCTCCGCCCTCGGAGGGGCTGTTGGCACGCCTCCAGGGGCTGCCGGGGGGACCGAATGACCAGGGGGGTCCCTTCGACGACCTCCTGCGCGCCGGCGGCCTCCGCGCCGACGGCTTCGCCACGGCGCCCCGCATCACCCCCGACACCGGATTCCGCATCCACGGGGTCGGGATCGCCGACCGCTCCTCCGGACGCGGCCGGCGCTTCGCCTTCGCGGCGGCCAGCGCCGTCTCGTTCGCGGCGATCGCGCTGAGCGGCTCCCTGCCCCTCGACGCACGCGGCGGCCAGGGCACCGGCAGCAACGTGACACCGCTGCGCGCGCCCGCGACCTTCGCGTCCGGCTCGCGCCGGGCCGACCAGACGCCGACGCCCTCGGCGCCGACGGTCGTCCCCGCCCGGCTCGAACTGTCCCCGTTCACCCGCTCGGTGAACCCGGCCCTGCGGCTCGCCTACGCGCCCGCGCCCTCCCCGACCGCCACCCCTG
This sequence comes from Streptomyces sp. NPDC003943, assembly GCF_053605265.1. Taxonomy (NCBI): domain Bacteria; kingdom Bacillati; phylum Actinomycetota; class Actinomycetes; order Kitasatosporales; family Streptomycetaceae; genus Streptomyces; species Streptomyces sp. NPDC003943. Next base: position 27,231 of record NZ_JBSGIW010000076.1, read on the forward strand.
CCCCCGGCCCCTCCCACCGCTGACCGGCGACCTGGTTGAATCCTGGGGCAGGGGCGCGCCGCCCGACGATCCGGGCGGCGCGGACAGGTCATCTGTTGCGGGGAGAGCATGAAGAACGGGAAGCCGACATGGTGGAGCCGGCCGTCGACCACGTCCACCAGGACGCCCGCCGACACGCCCGCCGGACCCCCTGAGCCGGCGGCGGACGACAGCGACTTCACACTGGCGGCGCCGGTGTCGGCACCGGCGGAGGTGACGGAGTCGAAGCCCGCGGAGACCGCGGTCGCGCCCGAGCCCCCGGTCGTCGCGGCCGAGGCCCCGGCCGTCGCAGCCGAGCCCCCGGCCGTCGCGTCCGTCGCGGAAGCGGCGCCACCCGCGCCCGCGCCCGTAGCCGCGGCACCGCAGACACCCGAAACCCCGCAGACGGCACCCGAGGCACCCACGCCCCAGGCGCCCCTGCACGCGCCCGACCCGTACGCGACGCCGCCGTACGGCGAGCCGGGGCCCTGGGCGCCCGCGCCGCCCGTCCAGCGGCCCGTGCCGCCCCCGGCGCCGGTGGCGGCGCCCGTGCCGCCCACCGCGCCCGCGTACGACCCGTGGGGCGCGCAGCCCCTCGTACCGGCCGAGGGCAGCAAGCCGCCGCGGAAGCCGCGGCGCGGTCTCGCGCTCGCCGGAGCGCTGGCGTTCGCGCTGGTCACCGGCGTCATCGGCGGCGGCGTCGGCGCGTACATCGAGCGGCACGGCGGGCTCACCACCGTCGAGCTGCCGCAGGCCGACGCCAAGGACATCGGCCGCGCCCCCGACAGCGTCGCCGGGATCGCCGCCAGGGCGCTGCCCAGCGTCGTCACCATCCACGTGAGCGGCAGCGGCTCCTCGGGCACCGGCACCGGCTTCGTGCTCGACACCAGCGGCCACATCCTCACCAACAACCACGTCGTCGACGCGGCCGCCTCCTCCGGCGAGATCTCCGTCACCTTCAGCAACGGCGAGTCCGCCGCCGCGAAGCTCATCGGCCGTGACACCGGCTACGACCTCGCCGTGATCCAGGTGTCCGGCGTCTCCGGCCTCAAGCCGCTGCCGCTCGGCAACTCCGAGAACGTCCGCGTCGGCGACCCGGTCGTCGCCATCGGGGCCCCCTTCGACCTGTCCAACACGGTCACCTCCGGCATCATCAGCGCCAAGGAGCGCCCGATCACCGCGGGCGGCGAGAAGGGCGACGGCAGCGACGTCAGCTACGTCGACGCGCTGCAGACCGACGCGCCGATCAACCCGGGCAACTCCGGCGGCCCGCTCGTCGACACCAACGCCGAGGTCATCGGCATCAACAGCGCCATCCGCGCGGCCGGCAACGGCTCCGGCGGCGAGGGCGGCGGCGGTCAGGCCGGCTCCATCGGCCTCGGCTTCGCGATACCCATCAACCAGGGCAAGCGGGTCGCCGAGGAGCTGATCAACACCGGCAAGGCCACCCACCCGGTCATCGGTGTGAGCCTCGACATGCGCTACAACGGCGACGGCGCCCGGGTCGGCGACAAGGCCAAGGGCGGCGCCTCGTCCGTCACCCCCGGCGGCCCCGCCGACAAGGCCGGCATCCGGCCCGGCGACGTCATCACCAAGGTCGACGGCCAGCGCGTGCACAGCGGCGAGGAGTTGATCGTGAAGATCCGCTCCCACCGCCCCGGGGACACGCTGCGGCTGACCCTGACCCGCGACGGCAAAGAGCAGACAAAGACCTTGACCCTGGGCTCGTCAACGGGAGCCTAGGACCTGGCCAAGCGTCCATGTGGAGGACACCACCCCGTACCCGCCCGACAGTTTGGGCGGGTACCGTGGAGCGGGCCGCCCGGGACCGGCGAGAAGGAGCTACAGGGTGTTCAGCGACATAGGCGCACTCGAGCTGGTGACGCTCGTGGTGCTCGCCGTGCTCATCTTCGGCCCGGACAAGCTGCCGAAGGTGATCCAGGACGTCTCGCGCTTCATCCGCAAGGTCCGCGAGTTCTCCGACAACGCCAAGGCGGACATCCGCAGCGAGCTGGGCCCGGAGTTCAAGGACTTCGAGTTCGAGGACCTGAACCCCAAGAACTTCATCCGCAAGCAGCTCGCCGAGAACGGCGACCTGAAGGACCTCAACGAGCTGCGCTCGACCTTCGACCTCCGCAAGGAGATGAACGAGGTCGCGGACGCGGTGCACGGCCGGGAGACGTCCACTCCGCCTGCGGTCCCCACGAGGGTCAACGGCTCGCCCGACCTGCTGAAGAAGCAGGACAAGCCGGACACTCCCGAGCGCCCGCCGTACGACTCGGACGCCACCTGACGACGTCCTGTCACCGAACCACTCCGCATAGGTGGCTATCCTCCCTCTGTTGACGAAACAGGAGGCGGCGGAGATGAAGACGACGAGTCGGGTGGAAGCCGACGGCTTTCTGCGCGCACCCTTCGCCTGGTACGGGCTCGACGAGGCGTTCACCGGGCCGCGCCGGCTGATGCAGATCGGCACGGCGGCGGACGGCACCGTGCAGCACGGCTCCATGGGCCACGGTGACGAGCCGTCGATAAAGTCCGAGGCGGGCGGCGCGGAGAAGGAGCGGTTCGCGATCGTCGTGACGGTCGCCGCCAACCCCGTACGCCGCAGCGGCGACGGCACGGGCGTCCTGGACGCCACCACGGTGTCGTCGGCCGCCTGGCTGGCCGGCTCGGGCCTGCTGGCCCACACCTGGCCCGCCCAGCTCGACCACGCCCGGCGCGACAACTGGCTGGACCAGCAGACCGAGACGGCCTTCGAGCTCGCCGACGACCTCGAAGGACCGGAGTGGTCCACCCTGTCGCTGCCGGTGGACGGGGTGCCGGTGCCGTTCCACTACCGCGAGTCCGAGTTCGGATGGGTGCTTGCGGGGTCGGCGCCGGGGGTGCACATCGGGGCGTACGGGCGGGGGATGAGCGCGTACGGGCTGGCGTTCGCGCAGGTGAAGGACCTGAGTCTCTACGCGTGACCGCGGCGAGTACGACGAAGGGCGCCCCGCAGTCGTGCGGGGCGCCCTTCGCTCGTAGAGCTCGAATCAGAACTTGTTCCGCGGGGTCAGGCCCAGGCTCATGCCGGAGAGGCCGCGCTGGCGGCCGCCGAGCTTGCCGGCGATGGTGCGCAGGGCCGCGCCCGCCGGGGAGTCGGGGTCGGCCAGGACGACCGGCTTGCCCTCGTCGCCGCCCTCGCGGAGGCGGACGTCGATCGGGATGGAGCCGAGCACCGGGACGCTCGTGCCGGTGGTGCGGGAGAGGCCGTCGGCGACCTTCTGGCCGCCGCCCGTGCCGAAGACGTCGACCATCTCGTCGCAGTGCGGGCACGGCAGGCCCGACATGTTCTCGACGACGCCGACGATCTTCTGGTGGGTCTGCACGGCGATCGAACCGGCCCGCTCGGCGACCTCGGCCGCCGCCTGCTGCGGGGTGGTGACGACCAGGATCTCCGCGTTCGGGACCAGCTGCGCGACGGAGATCGCGATGTCGCCGGTGCCCGGGGGCAGGTCGAGCAGCAGGACGTCCAGGTCGCCCCAGTACACGTCGGCGAGGAACTGCTGGAGCGCGCGGTGCAGCATCGGGCCGCGCCACACGACCGGCGCGTTGCCGGGGGTGAACATGCCGATGGAGATGACCTTCACGCCGTTCGCCGACGGCGGCATGATCATGTTCTCGACCTGGGTGGGCTTGCCGTCCACGCCCAGCATGCGCGGCACGCTGTGGCCGTAGATGTCGGCGTCCACCACGCCGACCTTCAGCCCGTCGGCCGCCATCGCCGCCGCCAGGTTGACCGTCACCGAGGACTTGCCGACGCCGCCCTTGCCGGAGGCCACCGCGTAGACCCGGGTCAGCGAGCCGGGCTTGGCGAAGGGCACCTCGCGCTCGGCGGTGGTGCCGCGCAGCGCCGACGCCAGCTCCTTGCGCTGTTCGTCGCTCATGACGTCCAGGGAGACGTCGACGCCGGTGACTCCCTCGACCCGGGCGACGGCGTCCGTCACGCGCTGGGTGATGGTCTCGCGCATCGGGCAGCCGGAGACGGTGAGGTAGACCGTCACGGCGACCTTGCCGTCGTCACCGATCTCCACCGACTTCACCATGCCGAGCTCGGTGATCGGTTTGTTGATCTCGGGGTCGTTCACCGTCGACAGTGCTTCGCGCACCGCGTCTTCCGTAGCCATAGAGAGATGGTACGGCGACGACCACCGGCTGATGAAAGCCCTGTCAACGGTCGGGTACGTCACTCCGGTGCGGACCGCCGTCCGGGAATAGATCCCGCCGCTCCTCAAGCTCCTTGAGCAGGTCCTGGAGCTCGGAGCGCATCCAGTCCCGGGTCGCGACCTCGCCGAGGCCCATCCGCAGCGCGGCGATCTCCCGGGTCAGGTACTCGGTGTCCGCGATCGAGCGCTCGTTCTGCTTGCGGTCCTGTTCGAGGTTGACCCGGTCCCGGTCGTCCTGCCGGTTCTGCGCGAGCAGGATCAGCGGGGCCGCGTACGAGGCCTGCAGCGACAGCATCAGGGTCAGGAAGATGAACGGGTAGTTGTCGAAGCGCAGCGCGTCCGGGGCGGAGATGTTCCACACCACCCAGGCGATGATGATCACCGTCATCCAGACGATGAACCGCCCCGTCCCCAGGAAGCGGGCGATGCGCTCCGACAGGCGCCCGAAGGCCTCGGGGTCGTACTCGGGCAGGAACCGGGGCCGCCGCACGCGCGGCTGGTCGAGCCGGATCCGGGGCAGCTGCCGCTCCCGTTCCCGCTCCCGCTCGCGCTCCTGTGCGCGCTCAGCCACGGCGCACCCCCTCCTCGTGGAACTCCGTCTCCCGCCAGTCGTCCGGCAGCAGGTGGTCGAGGACGTCGTCCACCGTCACCGCCCCGAGCAGCGAACCGCTCTCGTCCACCACCGGCGCCGCGACCAGGTTGTACGCGGCGAAATAGCTGGTCACCGCCGGCAGCGGGGTGTCCGGTCCGAGCGGCGGCAGATCGCTGTCGACCATCCCGCCGACCAGCGTGAACGGCGGGTCCCGCAGCAGCCGCTGGAAGTGCACCGTGCCCAGGTACTTGCCCGTCGGCGTCTCGTCCGGCGGCCGGCACACGTACACCTGCGCGGCGAGCGCCGGCGACAGGTCCTGCAGACGCACCCGGGCGAGCGCGTCGGCGACCGTGGCGTCCGGGCGCAGCACGATCGGCTCCGTCGTCATCAGACCGCCCGCGGTCCGCTCCTCGTACGACATCAGCCGCCGCACGTCGGCCGCCTCGTCCGGCTGCATCAGCGTGAGCAGCCGCTCCTTGTCCTCCTCCGGCAGCTCGGAGAGCAGGTCGGCCGCGTCGTCCGGGTCCATCGCCTCCAGGACGTCGGCGGCCCGCTCCTCCTTCAGCTTGCCGAGGATCTCGATCTGGTCGTCCTCGGGCAGCTCCTCCAGGACGTCCGCGAGCCGGTCGTCGTCGAGGGCGGCGGCGACCTCGGCGCGGCGCTTGGGGGAGAGGTGGTGCAGCACGTTGGCCAGGTCGGCGGGGCGCAGCTTCTCGAAGGTGGCGACCAGGTTCTCGGCGCCCTGCCCGTGCTCCTCCAGGGAGAAGCCGGTGACGGCCGACCAGTCGACGGTCAGCGTCTCGCCCTTGCGGCGCAGCGCCCCGCCCTTGCCGCGCCGCACGAAGACCTTGTCGATCTCCCAGTCGCGGCGGGCCGGCAGCTGCTGGATGGCGACGTCGAGGACGGTGACCTCCTCGCCCTCCGAGCCGTCGGGCTCCACGAGCCGCACCCGCCGGTCGAGCAGCTCGCCGAGCACGAGCCGCTCGGTGGGGCGCTGCTCGAAGCGCCGCATGTTGACCACGCCGGTGGTGATGACCTGCCCCGAGGCGAGGCCGCTGATCCGGGTCATGGGCACGAAGACGCGGCGCCGGGAGAGCACCTCGACGACCATGCCGAGCAGCCGGGGCGGGCGCCGGCCCACGCGCAGCATCGCCACCAGGTCGCTGACCCGGCCGACCTGGTCGCCGACGGGGTCGAAGACCGGGACCCCGGCGAGATGGGAGACGAAGATGCGGGGGGCGCCTGCCGCCATGCCACGCGCCTCCTCCGTGCCGCGCGATCCGATTCGTTCTGCCGTCGGTCGCCGTCGGTCGCCGTCTGTCCTTGCCGATTGTCGGGGATTCTCCGAACTTGCCGGATTCACCGGCTTCAGGCTAGCCGGTGCCGCCCGGGGCCGCTCCGTCAGGGCCGCCCGTACGGCTGGCCCGCGGGCGGCTGCCCGCAGGCGCGTCATCCGGCCCGGGTACGCTGCCGTCTGCCGTCCCCACCGGCCTCCGGTTTCGCCGCCGGCCCCGTCCCCCCACACCGACCAGAGAGGCGCCCAGGTGACCGCTCTCCGCCCGTCCCCGCGCATCCGCCGGGCCGCTCTGCCGCTGGCCCTCTGCATCGGTCTCGCGACGGCCCTCACCGCCTGCGCCGCCGACCCGGACGAGGGCACCAACGGCGTGGGCAAGCTGGCCGCGCCGGCCATCGAGCAGCAGGCCCGGTCGGCGGCCGGCGCGGCGAAGGCGGTACGTCTCTCGGGCACGCTGGTCAGCAAGGGCGGCACGTTCAAGCTGAACATGCGCCTGAAGCAGGACGGCGCCTCGGGCTCGGTGACGACGAAGAACAGCACCTTCGAGGTGCTGCGGGTCGGGGACGCGCTCTATCTGAAGGCGGACGCCGGTTTCTGGTCGCACGAGGAGTCGTCGAGCGACTCGTCGACGCACTCCGGCTCCGGTTCCGGCTCTGGTTCCGGTTCGGGTTCCGGTTCCGCTTCGGACACCGGATCCGAAGCGGCCGACAAGCTCGACGACAAGTACGTGAAGGTGCCGCAGAACGACCCCGCGTACAAGCAGCTCCGCGGCTTCACCGACATGGGCGTGCTGCTCGACGGGCTGATCGGGCTGCACGGCGACCTGGTCAAGGGCGACCACGGCAAGATCGGCGACACTCGCACGATCAACATCAAGGGCGGCGAGAGCGGCGACGGCGGCTCCCTCGACGTCTCCCTGGACGGCACCCCGTACCCGGTGCGCTTCGCGCGCGGCGGCGGCGCGGGCGTGGTGATGCTGTCCGAGTGGGACAAGGACTTCCCGCTGGCCGCGCCCGCGAAGGGCCAGACCGTCGACTACGGCAACCGGCTGCCCCGTACGTAGCCGCCCCCCCGGCGCCCCTGCTCAGCGGCGCTTCTTCCGGCGGAACAGGAGCTTCGGCAGCGCCGCCGGCACCGCCCGCCGCGTGGTCGCGTCCGACGGCAGCGGTACGGCGGCGAGCGAGCCGTCCGGCAGGTCGGTCGTCGAGGCGCGCGGGTCGAGCCGCACCACCCGGCACTCGCGCGCCCAGCGCTCCGGCATGGCCTCGCCGTCGGGCGCGTTCAGCCGCTTGCCCTTGAGCTCGGCGACGGCGGCGTCCCACTCCTCCGTACCGGGCGCGATCTCGCGCACGGCGGCGGTCCAGCCGACGATCCGGCCGCCCTTGTCCTTGCTGCGGACGGTGACCTCGGCGCTCCCGCCGTCGACCAGGCCCGGCAGCGGCTGCTCGCCGGGGCCGTCGCCGACGACCAGGGCGGCGCCGTCGTGCCACACGTGCCAGAGCGCGCGGGCGGCCGGGGCCTCGCCCCGCACCCAGATGAGGCCGGACTTCTTGGTGGCCTCCTCGACGAGGGCGGACCCGAGCAGCGCGTCTGTCATGCCCGCAGCCTACCGAGCGCCGCCGGTGCTACAGCCAGCCGTTGCGCTTGAGCGTGCGGTGGATGGCCAGACAGGCGACCGCGATGCCCGCGAGGACCATCGGGTAGCCGTACTTCCAGTGCAGCTCCGGCATGTGGTCGAAGTTCATCCCGTACACGCCGCAGACCGCCGTCGGGACGGCCACGATCGCCGCCCACGAGGTGATCTTGCGCATGTCCTCGTTCTGGGCGACCTGCGCCTGCGCCAGGTTGGCCTGGAGGATCGAGTTCAGCAGTTCGTCGAAGCCGACGACCTGCTCCTGGACGCGGGCGAGGTGGTCGGCGACGTCCCGGAAGTACTTCTGGATGTCCGGGTCGACGAGCCGCATCGGGCGCTCGCTGAGCAGCTGCATCGGGCGCATCAGCGGCGTGACGGCCCGCTTGAACTCCAGCACCTCGCGCTTGAGCTGGTAGATCCGGCCGGTGTCGGCGCCGCGCGTGGAGCCCTTGGCCGGCGGCGAGAAGACGTCGATCTCGATCTGGTCGATGTCGAGCTCGACGGCGTCCGCGACCGCGATGTAGCCGTCGACGACGTGGTCGGCGATGGCGTGCAGCACCGCGGACGGGCCCTTGGCGAGCAGCTCGGGCTCGCCCTGGAGGCGGTGGCGCAGGTTGCGCAGCGAGCCCTGGCCGCCGTGCCGGACGGTGATGACGAAGTCGGGGCCGGTGAACACCATCACCTCGCCGGTCTCCACGACCTCGCTGGTTGCGGTGAGTTCGGCGTGCTCGACGTAGTGGATCGTCTTGAAGACGGTGAAGAGGGTGTCGTCGTACCGCTCCAGCTTGGGCCGCTGGTGGGCGTGGACGGCGTCCTCGACGGCGAGCGGGTGCAGCCCGAACTCGGCCGCGATACCGGCGAATTCGGCCTCGGTCGGCTCGTGCAGACCGATCCACGCGAAGCCGCCGCGCTCCCGCACCTGGCGCATCGCGCCGCGCGGCGTCAGGCAGGCGCGGTCGTCGACCCGGCGGCCGTCGCGGTAGACGGCGCAGTCGACGACGGCGGTGGGGGCGGCGGGGTCGCGGGTGGGGTCGTACGGGGTGGCGACGACGGGCTTGCGGAGGGAGTGCCGCAGGGACGGACGGACGGCGGCGCGCAGGTCACGGATCATCGACATGGGCGTGCTCCTTCACGGATCGGCCGTCGGCGACCGTGGCACAGCCCGGAATGGGGACGTGGAGGTACGTCGTCCACAAAGCGGGCGGCACCGGGGGATCGCGGTGACGGCGTTCGCTACTGACGGGGCAGAGAGCACTGCTCTCGGGCAAGAGCGCTGCTCCCAGGCAACAGAGGGAGCTCTTCCGTCGTGCGAGATGCCGGAGAGGAGGGACCTTCGAGACGGCCCTGGAGTCACCGGAGGGAGAAACGCGCCCGGCTGGTGCTGGTGTTGCTGGAGTTACGGCCGGTGCGGCTCGGCGGAAGAGCGGCTGGTACTGCCCGATCGACTTCGATCCATCGCAGTCCCACCTCCTCCGGCCGGTCCCTCGTGAGGGATGACGTGTGACGAGCAGTCGGGTAATCCACCCGACCAGTGGCCAAGACTATCAGCCGACTGAGGGTCAATCCCTTACTTTGCCCGTTCCATACGCGCTTTATGCTCGCCGCATGGCAGAAATTCTCGCTCTGGTCGAGGCCCGGCTCCGCACGGCCCTCGGCGAGCCGGACGCCCGCGCCGCGATCACCTTCCTCGGCACCGACCGCATCGAGGTGCTCCGCTTCGTCGACGCGGACGCCGGCCTGGTGCGTTACGCGACCCTCGGGATGTCCGCCCAGCCGATGGCCGACCCGACCGCCGTGCTCGCCGACCCGGTCAAGGGCCCCCGCGCCGAGCTGGTCCTCTCCGTACGCGTCGGCCTCGCCGACACCGACAAGGTGCTCCGCGCGCTCGCGGTGTTCGCCGCCACCCCGCAGGTCGAGGGCGTGGTCGTGGCGCCGGGCGCCTCGCTCGACGTGGGCGAGCCGCTGTGGCCGGGCGCCCCCTTCAGCTCGGTCCTCGTCGCCGAGTCGGGCGGTCTGGTGGAGGACCTGGACCTCGACGACCCCATGGACCCGGTCCGCTTCCTGCCGCTGCTGCCGATGACCCAGAACGAGGCGGCGTGGAAGCGGGTGCACGGGGCGCAGGCCCTGGAGGAGCGCTGGCTGGCGAACGGCACGGACCTGCGCGATCCGCTGCGCAGGTCCGTGACCCTGGACTGAACCTGGCCTGCCGGGCGTTCCCGTGCGGCGGGTTGGTTCGTGAAGAAGGCGTGTAATGGCAGCAGGCCGACAGAGGGTGAACGGTTCCGTCCGGACGGGTGATCGTCGGTGATCGTCCTTGACGGGGCGCTCCTGGGGTAGGACCGTTGAGCCCTATGAGGGGCGAACCCAGTTGCCCGAAGTGCGGTGGCCGGGTCAGGGCGCCCGGTCTCTTCGCCGACTCCTGGCAGTGCGATGTGCATGGCTCGGTGCACCCGCTTCAGCCCGTGATCCCGCCCAGTGTCGAGGCCCTCGGCGCCGTCGTGCACCGGTCCCACGTGCCGGTGTGGATGCCGTGGCCGCTGCCGGTCGGATGGCTCTTCACCGGGGTGGCGTACGCCGGTGACGACCGCAACGGTGGCCGCGCGACCGTCGTCGCCTGCTCCGGGCCCGGTCCGCTCGGCGGCATCGGGGAGCTGCTGCTCGTCGCCGAGGAGCTGGGCGTCGGACTCGGCGCCCGGTACGCCGGCATCGACGGACCCGACCCCGGATCCGGCATGGCCATCGACAAGCCGCCGCAGGTCAAGGTGCTCGCCGCCGGCCGGCCGACCCCGCTCTGGCACGTCACCGGCGCCCCGCAGGACCGCGCGGTCTTCGCCGGTGAGGCGCGCGGTCTGTGGCTGTGGGCCGTCGTCTGGCCCGAGCAGTCCGGTCTGCTGATGTACGACGAGCTGGTCCTCACCGACCTGCGGGACGCGGGTGCGGAGGTCGAGCTGCTGCCGTGCGGGGCGCTGACGCCGAGGCTGCTGACGTAGCGGGGGCCGAGGTAAGGGGCGGACCGGTTTCGCGGTTCCGTACACGGGTGTTCGATTCGCCCGTTATGCTGGATCGTCCCTGTCGTCCGCCCCGAGCCCTTTGGAGTCCTGCGTCGTGCGCATCGATCTGCACACCCACTCCACGGCCTCGGACGGTACGGACACCCCGGCCGAGCTGGTCCGGAACGCGGCCGCCGCCGGGCTCGACGTGGTCGCGCTGACCGACCACGACACCAGCCGCGGGTACGCGGAGGCGGTCGCCGCCCTGCCCGAGGGGCTCACCCTCGTCACCGGTGCCGAACTCTCCTGCCGCTACGACGGCGTGAGCCTGCACATGCTGGCCTACCTCTTCGACCCCGAGGAGCCCGCCCTGCTCGCCGAGCGCGAGCTGGTCCGCGACGACCGCGTGCCGCGCGCCCGCGCCATGGTCGGCAAGCTCCAGGAGCTCGGCGTCCCCGTCACCTGGGACCAGGTCGCGCGCATCGCGGGCGACGGCTCCGTCGGCCGCCCGCACGTCGCCGAGGCGCTCGTGGAACTCGGCGTCGTGCCCGACGTCTCCGGCGCCTTCACGCCCGAGTGGCTCGCCGACGGCGGCCGCGCGTACGTCGAGAAGCACGAGCTGGACCCCATCGACGCCATCCGCCTGGTCAAGGCCGCCGGCGGCGTCACCGTCTTCGCCCACCCGCTGGCCGTCAAGCGCGGCGAGTGCGTGCCCGAGTCGGCCATCGCCCGGCTCGCCGAGGCCGGCCTCGACGGCATCGAGGTGGACCACATGGACCACGACGAGCCGACGCGGGCGCGGCTGCGCGGCCTCGCGAAGGAGCTGGGTCTGCTGACCACCGGCTCCAGCGACTACCACGGCAGCCGCAAGACCGTCGGCCTCGGCGACTTCATGACCGACCCCGAGATCTACGGCGAGATCACGCGCCGCGCGACCGGCGCCTTCCCGGTGCCGGGCGCCGGCGGACGCGCCTGACCCACGCAGCACACAGGCTCCGCCCGTCGCCACCGGTGGCCGGGCGGAGCGAGGTGCGTCGCATGACTTCTTCCCCGGGCATGGCCTCCGCCTGCCCTTCTCACGGAACCCCTGGTTCCGGATGCTCTTGTACACCCCTTTCGCGCAAGGCCACACCGTGTTCGACGTCGCCGTCTTCGGCTCGCTGTTCCTCACCCTCTTCGTGATCATGGATCCCCCGGGGATCACCCCGATCTTCCTCGCCCTCACCGGCGGCCGCCCCGCCAAGGTCCAGCGCCGCATGGCCTGGCAGGCCGTCGCCGTCGCCTTCGGCGTCATCACCGTCTTCGGCATTCTCGGCCAGCAGATCCTGGCCTATCTGCACGTCTCCGTCCCCGCGCTGATGATCGCGGGCGGGCTCCTCCTGCTGCTCATCGCGCTCGACCTGCTCACCGGCAAGACCGACGAGCCGAAGCAGACCAAGGACGTCAACGTCGCCCTCGTGCCCCTCGGCATGCCGCTGCTGGCCGGCCCCGGTGCGATCGTGTCCGTGATCCTCGCCGTGCAGAACGCGAACAGCGTCGCCTCGCAGGTCTCGGTGTGGACCGCCATCGCCGCCATGCACATCGTGCTGTGGGTGACCATGCGGTACTCGCTGCTGATCATCCGGGTCATCAAGGACGGCGGCGTCGTCCTGGTCACCCGGCTCGCCGGCATGATGCTGTCCGCCATCGCGGTGCAGCAGATCGTCAACGGCGTCACCCAGATCATCCAGGGTTCCTGACGCGGAACGGGGCCGGCGAACCCGAACCGGCCCCGGACGCCACTGCGCCCCCGTACGGATTCCGTTCTGCGGAGTCCGTGCGGGGGCGCGGTGCGTGGGTGTGAGGTGTGCCGGTTACGAGGCCGAGGCGTCGGCCGGCCGGATCCAGATGCGCTGGCCGATCGCGGCGGCCTGCTGCACGATCCCGTTGACGGAGGCGGCGTCCACGACAGTGGAGTCGACGGGGGTGCCGTCGATGTCGTCGAGGCGCAGGATTTCGAAGCGCATGGGCTTCTCCCTTCGTCTGAGTTGATCCTCCTGGGCGGAGAACTGCGTTACGTAGGGGTACAACGAGGCCCATCCATGAAACATTCCCTACGCTAAGGAAATTTTTTGGATGGCTAACTAGTGCCTGGTGGAGCCTCTGCCACGATCCTCGCAGAGCGCGGTTACGACGACGCTTCGGCCGCGTTGCGACCAGCGGCCGTGCGGGGTGCGCGCGTCTGCGCGCTGAGGTCCCAGAAGGCGGTGAGCCGCGCCGCCAGCTCCTCCGGGTGCGAGACGTTGGGGGAGTGGCCCGCGCCCACGACCACCGTGTGGTGCGCGCCGGTACGGGCGGCCGCCGCCGCGAGGGCCTGCACCGGCCAGACCGTCTCCTCGTCGCCGTACGCGATGTGCAGCGGCATCGGCAGCGCCCCCAGCGCCGCCGTACCGTCCGGGTCGCCCAGGATCAGCCGGCCCGCGCCCGCGAGCTGCGCGATCCGGGTCCGCATCCAACGGCGGCGCAGGAAGCGCACGATCTCCGGCGGATCCGTCACGCCCGGCCCCTCGCCCCGGCTGTCCAGCCAGCGGGTCGCCTGCCAGACCTGATCCTTCGAGAGCAGCGCGTTCGCGGTGCGCAGCGCCCGGACCCGCACCCGCTGGGAACGCGCGACCTTCGTCGGGCCCGAGGCGAGCAGGGTGAGCGAGAGGAACGTGTCCGGCGCGAGCTCCGCCGCCGCGCGGGCCACCAGGCCGCCGAAGGAGTGCCCGAGCAGATGCACCGGCCCCTCGCCGAGCGCCGCCGCCTGCGCCACCACGTCGAGCGCGAGCGCCTTGCGGCGGTAGGCCGCCCGGCCGCGCGGGCCCGGCGTCTCGTGCTGGCCGCGCCCGTCGACGGCGACCGCGCGGTAGCCGGCCTCGCCCAGCGGGCCGAGCAGCGCCAGGAAGTCCTCCTTGCTGCCGGTGAAGCCGGGCAGCAGCAGCACGGTCTTGTGCCGCGGGACGGCGGCGGGCGCGGGCGCGGCGTCGAGCACGGCGAAGTCGCCCCGTGCGGTGGAGAGGCGGTAGGCACGGGTGCGGGGCGGCAGCGCGAGGGAGCGGGGCTTGCTCATACAGGGACTGTAACCGCAGCCGTGCCCCCGCAGAACGCGCCGCGGCCCGGCCCCTCGGGTAGGGACCGGGCCGCGGTACGCGGGTGACTACGCCTCCGGTGCGGCGGCGGCCTTCTTGGTGGCGCGCTTGCGCGGCGCCGCCTTCTTCGGGGCCTCGGCGACCTCGGCGACCGGCTCGGCCGCCTTCTTCACCGTACGACGACGGGTCGTCGTCTTCTTCGGCTCGGACGCGTCCGGCGCCACGGCCGCGACAGCCTTCTTGGCGGCGGCCCGCTTGCGCGGCGCGGCCTTCGGGGCCTCGGTGGCCTCGACGGTCTCGGCGACCGGCTCGGCCACGGCCACGGCCTTCTTGGCGGTGGTGCGCTTGCGCGGGGCCGCCTTCTTGGGCGCCTCGGCCTCGGCGGTCTCGGCGACCGGCTCGGCGACGACGGCCTTCTTGGCGGCGGCCCGCTTGCGCGGAGCCTTCGGCGCCTCGGGCGCGGCGGCCTCGGCGGTCTCGACGACCTCGGCGACCGGCTCGGCGGCCACGGCCTTCTTCGCGGCGGTGCGCTTGCGCGGGGCGGCCTTCTTCGGCTCCGCCACGGGCTCGGCGACCTGCTCGGCGACCGGAGCGGCAGCGATGATCACCACGCCGGCCTCGGCGGAGGTCGACGTCACCGGGCTCGACACCCGGCGGGTCGCCCGCCGGCGGACCGGCTTCGGCTCCTCGACGGGAGCGGCGACCGGCTCCTCGACCGTGACCTTCGGCTCCTCGACGACGATCGCGACGCTGTTCGTGGCCGGACGCGTCGCCCGGCGCCGGGCCCGCGGGCCGGCCGTCGAAGCGGCGGCCGGGGCGGTGGCGGGAGCGGCGGCCGGAGCGGCAGCGGAGGTCGGGGCGGTGGCCTGCGCGGGCACGGCGGCGGCAGCCGCACGCACCGGCTTCGGCTCCTCGGTCGCCTGGGCCGGCACCGTGGCGGCGGCCAGCGCGGCCGCGGCCGTCTCCACCGTCTGGAACGTCACCGTCTCCTCGGCCGCACGCGGCCGCACCCGGCGCCGACGCGGCGCCGGCGCCTCGGCCGGAGCGGCCACGGGAGCGGCGACCTTCGCGGCCACCGGCGCACCACGGCCACGACGACGGCGCGGGGCCTCCTCGGCCTCGACGACCGGAGCCGCGACGACCGGCGCCTCGGCCGCGGGGGCCTCGACGGCCGGGGCTTCGGCCTCGGTGGTCCTGGCGGCGGACCGGCCGCGGGTGCGGCCCTCGGCGGCCGGAGCCTCGACAGCAGGGGCCTCGACGACCGAGGTCTCGATGACCGGGGTCTCGGCGGCCGGCGTCTCGACGACCGGGGCTTCGGCCTCGGTGGTCCTGGCGGCGGCGGACCGGCCGCGGGTGCGGCGGATACGGCCCTCGGTGGCCGGAGCCTCGGCCGCGGGGGCCTCGGTGACCGGGGCCTCGACGGCCTCCACCTTGGTCTCTACCGACGTCTCGACCGGCGTCTCGGCCGTACGGGCCTCGCCGGAGCGGCCGCGCCGACGGCGGGTCCGGCCGCCCTCGGCAGCCGGCGCCTCGGCCGGAGCCTCGGTGGCCGGAGC
>NZ_JBSGIW010000077.1:0-41585 GCF_053605265.1 Streptomyces sp. NPDC003943
TCCTGGCCGGCCTGCTGACCGTGGCGGTGCCGGGAGCCGCGTACGGCAAGACGGCCGATGTCACCGTCGTCACCCCGGGGGCCACCATGGGCCCCTCCCCCGTACGACTGCGCAGGACTGCCTGCGACTGCGTACGACTGCTCTACAGATAGCCGAGCGCCGTCGCCCCGCCCACTCCGCCGAGCACCATGAACACCGGCATCAGGACCTTCAGCTCGACCCAGCTGCCCGCGCGGAAGCGCATGCCCTTCGGCGGGCCGATCGGGTACCAGCGCTTGCGGCCGACCGGGATGGGCCACAGGATCGGGCAGCCGGAGACGGTCAGGGCGTCGCCGATGTCGTGGACGAGGGCGCCGAGGACGATCGGCAGGCCGAGCCACAGGTACTGCTGGCCGGGCTCCGTGAAGAGCCAGCCGGCCCCGTTGCCGGGCTGGTCGAGGACGCCGGCGAGGATCCAGGCACTGGTGGCGCCGAGCAGCCAGACCAGGACGTCGCTGGACATCCGCGCGGCCCGCCACAGCAGTCCCTCGACCGCGAGCACGAGGTGCACGAAGAGGATCGCGAGGACCGCCCAGCGGCCGCCGGTGACGGCGGCGACGGAGCAGCCGCCGCCGACCAGGACCGCCCACACCCAGGTGTGGGTGAGGGTGCGGTGGCCGCCGGAGCGGCGCGGGTCGTGGGAGGTGCGGGTCGCCTTGTAGACGGCGTACGACAGCTTGTCGACGATCTCGCACAGGCCGCGCGAGACCGGGCCGAAGGCGCGCGAGATGGTCGCCGACTTGTGGTCGAGGTCGGGGGCGAGGGCGGCGCCCGCGCAGATGAGCGCGCCGACGACGAGAACCGGCCAGGGCATGGGGTGGTCGAAGGCCGCTGCCGCCGCTCCGACGCCCAGCCAGGCCGCCGCTCCGGACAGCGAGTGCGCCGGTCCCATCATGTTTCTTCCCGCCCCGTCTCTCGCCGCCGCTCGCCGCCGCTCGCGGTTTCCCCGTGTTCTGCCGCCCAGTTGACGGCCGGTCGACGGGCCAGCCTATCGTCCGTGATCTTCGATCCGGCGGCCGGTTCCCTCATCCGGGCGGAATCCAGGCAAGATGGGGGCGTGACCCTTATCGATCAGCTGCCGCCGACCGCCGACCCCGATGCCCTCTTCGAGGCGTTCTCCACCTGGGCGGAGGACCGGGGCATCACGCTCTACCCGGCCCAGGAGGAGGCGCTGATCGAGGTGGTCTCCGGGGCCAACGTGATCCTCTCCACGCCCACCGGCTCCGGAAAGTCGCTGGTCGCGGCGGGTGCGCACTTCACGGCCCTGGCCAATGACCAGGTCACCTTCTACACGGCGCCGATCAAGGCGCTGGTGTCGGAGAAGTTCTTCGACCTGTGCAAGATCTTCGGCACGGAGAACGTCGGCATGCTGACGGGCGACGCCTCCGTGAACGCGGACGCGCCGGTGATCTGCTGCACCGCCGAGGTGCTCGCCTCGATCGCGCTGCGCGACGGCAAGGACGCCGACATCGGCCAGGTCGTGATGGACGAGTTCCACTTCTACGCCGAGCAGGACCGCGGCTGGGCCTGGCAGATCCCGCTGCTCGAGCTCCCGCAGGCGCAGTTCGTCCTCATGTCGGCGACGCTCGGCGACGTGTCGATGTTCGAGAAGGACCTGACCCGGCGGACCGGGCGGCCGACGTCGGTGGTGCGCTCGGCGACCCGGCCGGTGCCGCTGTCGTACGAGTACCGGCTCACACCGATCACGGACACGCTCACCGAGCTCCTGGAGACCAAGCAGGCGCCGGTCTACATCGTCCACTTCACCCAGGCGCAGGCGGTGGAGCGGGCGCAGTCGCTGATGAGCATCAACATGTGCTCGCGCGAGGAGAAGGACCGGATCGCCGAGATGATCGGCAACTTCCGGTTCACCACCAAGTTCGGCAAGAACCTCTCCCGCTACGTCCGGCACGGCATCGGTGTGCACCACGCGGGCATGCTGCCGAAGTACCGGCGCCTGGTGGAGAAGCTGGCGCAGGCGGGTCTGCTGAAGGTCATCTGCGGTACGGACACCCTGGGCGTCGGCGTCAACGTGCCGATCCGCACGGTGCTGTTCACGGCGCTGACGAAGTACGACGGCAACCGGGTGCGCACGCTGCGCGCCCGTGAGTTCCACCAGATCGCGGGCCGGGCCGGCCGGGCCGGATTCGACACCGCCGGTTTCGTGGTGGCGCAGGCGCCCGAGCACGTCATCGAGAACGAGAAGGCGCTGGCGAAGGCCGGCGACGACCCGAAGAAGCGTCGCAAGGTGGTCCGCAAGAAGGCCCCGGAGGGCTTCGTCGGCTGGACCGAGAACAGCTTCGAGAAGCTGATCGCCGCCGAGCCGGAGCCGCTGACCTCCCGCTTCCGGGTCACGCACACCATGCTGCTCTCGGTGATCGCCCGCCCCGGCAACGCCTTCGAGGCGATGCGCAAGCTGCTCGAGGACAACCACGAGCCGCGCCGGAACCAGCTGAAGCACATCCGCCGGGCCATCGCGATCTACCGCTCGCTGCTCGACGGCGGCGTCGTGGAGCAGCTGGACAAGCCGGACGCCGAGGGCCGCACGATCCGGCTGACCGTCGACCTGCAGCAGGACTTCGCGCTCAACCAGCCGCTGTCGACGTTCGCGCTCGCCGCCTTCGACCTGCTCGACCCGCAGTCCCCGTCGTACGCGCTCGACATGGTGTCGGTCGTCGAGTCGACGCTCGACGACCCGCGCCAGATCCTGCACGCCCAGCAGAACAAGGCGCGCGGCGAGGC
The DNA here is from genome assembly GCF_053605265.1 of Streptomyces sp. NPDC003943. NCBI lineage: Bacteria > Bacillati > Actinomycetota > Actinomycetes > Kitasatosporales > Streptomycetaceae > Streptomyces > Streptomyces sp. NPDC003943. Next base: position 2,782 of record NZ_JBSGIW010000077.1, read on the forward strand.
GGTCGGCGCGATGAAGGCCGACGGCGTCGAGTACGAGGAGCGGATGGAGCGGCTCCAGGAGATCTCGTACCCGAAGCCGCTCGAAGAGCTGCTCTGGCACTCGTACAACGTCTACCGGAAGTCGCACCCGTGGGTCGGCGACCACCCGGTGTCGCCGAAGTCGGTCATCCGGGACATGTACGAACGGGCGCTGACCTTCACGGAGTTCACCTCCTTCTACGAGCTGGCGCGCACCGAGGGCATCGTCCTGCGCTATCTCGCGAGCGCGTACAAGGCGCTGGACCACACCATCCCGGACGACCTGAAGACGGAGGACCTGGAGGACCTGATCGCCTGGCTGGGCGAGATGGTGCGGCAGGTCGACTCCTCGCTGCTCGACGAGTGGGAGCAGCTGGCCAACCCGGAGCTGGAGTCCGCGGAGGAGGCCCAGGAGAAGGCCGACCAGGTCAAGCCGGTCACGGCGAACGCCCGCGCGTTCCGGGTCCTGGTGCGCAACGCGATGTTCCGCCGGGTGGAGCTGGCGGCGCTCGACAACGTGGACGAGCTCGGCGAGATGGACGCGGAGTCCGGCTGGGACGCGGACGCCTGGGGCGAGGCGATGGACGCGTACTGGGACGAGTACGACGACCTCGGTACGGGTCCGGACGCGCGCGGCCCGAAGCTGCTGGCCATCGAGGAGGACCCGGCGCACGGCGTCTGGCGCGTCCGGCAGACCTTCGCGGACCCGAACGGTGACCATGACTGGGGCATCAGCGCGGAGGTGGACCTGGCGACCTCGGACGAGGAGGGCCGGGCGATCGTCCGCGTGACGTCCGTCGGACAGCTGTAGGCACTGCCTTTCCCGCAGTGCCGCATTCCCGGAATGAGGAGCATGAGGTGACCAACCCCGCCGAGAGACTCGTCGATCTGCTCGATCTGGAGCGGATCGAGGTGAACATCTTCCGCGGCCGCAGCCCGCAGGAGTCGTTGCAGCGGGTCTTCGGCGGGCAGGTCGCCGGCCAGGCCCTGGTGGCGGCGGGGCGCACGGTGGACGGCGACCGCCCGGTGCACTCGCTGCACGCCTACTTCCTGCGCCCGGGGCGGCCGGGCGTGCCGATCGTCTACCAGGTGGAGCGGGTGCGCGACGGGCGTTCCTTCACCACCCGGCGGGTCACGGCGGTGCAGGAGGGCCGGACGATCTTCAATCTGACGGCCTCCTTCCACCTTCCCGAGGAGGGCGCCTTCGAGCACCAGCTGCCGCCGCGGCACCTCACCGACCCGGAGAGCCTGCCGAAGCTCGCGGACGAGATCCGCGACCACCTCGGCGCGCTGCCGGAGGCGCTGGAGCGGATGGCCCGCCGGCAGCCCTTCGACATCCGCTACGTGGACCGGCTGCGCTGGTCGAAGGACGAGGTAGGTGGCGCGGACCCGCGCAGCGCGGTCTGGATGCGGGCGGTCGGGCCGCTGGGCGACGACCCGCTGGTGCACACCTGCGCGCTCACCTACGCCTCCGACATGACGCTGCTCGACGCGGTGCGCATCCCGGTCGAGCCGCTGTGGGGGCCGCGTGGCTTCGACATGGCGTCGCTCGACCACGCGATGTGGTTCCACCGGCCGTTCCGGGCCGACGAGTGGTTCCTGTACGACCAGGAGTCGCCGATCGCGACGGGCGGGCGCGGCCTGGCCCGCGGCCGGATCTACGACCGCGAGGGCAGGCTGCTCGTGTCCGTGGTCCAGGAGGGCCTGTTCCGGAAGCTCTAGGGGCTGTCCGGCCCTGATCCGCCGGACAGGCCCTGGCCCCTCCGCGCGCTCACTCCTGCGACGCGGTCCAGGGGCGCAGCTTCTCCGGGTTGCGTACGGCCCAGATGCCGGTGATCCGGTCGTCGGCGACGTCGAACGCGAACACCGCGATGACGGCGCCCTCGTGACGAACCGTCAGGCCCGGCTGGGCGTTGACGGTCCGCTCCTCCAAGGTGAGGCCGGAGGCGCGGGAGACGAGGTCGACCAGGTAGGCGGCGATCCGCTCGTGGCCCTCGATCGGGTGCAGCGCGGCGGCGACCAGGCCGCCGCCGTCGGCGACCACCGTGGCGTCCGGGGCGAGCAGTCCGATCAGGGCCTTGATGTCCTTGGCCTCCCAGGCCCGCTTGAAGTCCCGGACCAGGTCGGCGCGCCGGGCGTCGGGCGCGGCGGCGGCCGGGCGGGCCGCGTGGACCCGGCGGCGGGCCGAGGAGGCGAGCTGACGGCAGGCGGCCGGGGTGCGGCCGACGATCTCGGCGACCTCGGGGAACGCGTAGCCGAAGACGTCGTGCAGCACGAAGGCGACGCGCTCGGCCGGCGTCATCGCGTCGAGGACGACGAGGAAGGCCATGTTGACCGACTCGTCGAGGGTGACCCGGTCCGCCGGATCGGCCGTGGCGTCACCGGGCCGCTCGCCGATCCACTCCGGCCGCCCCGGCACCGGCTCCGGGATCCACTCGCCCACGTAGCTCTCCCGCCGGACCCGCGCCGAGCCGAGCACGTCGAGGCAGATGCGGCCGGCGACCCGGGTCAGCCAGGCGGCGGGGTTGACGATCCCGGCGCGCTGCTCCGGTGACATCGCGTACCAGCGGGCGTACGTGTCCTGGACCACGTCCTCGGCATCGGCCAGCGAACCGAGCAGCCGGTAGGCCACCCCCATCAGCTGCCGCCGCTCGCTCATGACGACGCTCAGGTCCTCGTCGCTGCTCATCGTGCCACCGGCCTTCTTCTCGCGAGTACTCACATCCGTACGACGGAACGGCGGCGCGAAATGTGAGATGGCGGGCCGTGGGGCGGGCCGGCCTGACATTCCGGGGCGCCGTCTCGTCGTACCGGCGAACCCCATCACGTACGAGGAGTGACCAGCATGTCGACCCCGATCACCGCGCTCGACGAACTGACCGGCGACTACGTCCTGGACACCGGCCGGACGCGGATCGGCTTCGTGGCCCGCCACGCCGTGTCCACCCGGGTCCGCGGCCACTTCGACGACTTCGAGGGCCGGGCGCACCTGGACGGCGCGGACCCGGCCCGGTCCCACGTCCGGCTCGCCGTCCGGGCGGACAGCATCCGTACCGGCAACGCGCGGCGCGACGAGCATCTGTGCGCCACCTTCCTGCACGTCGCCGACTTCCCCGCCGTGGAGTTCGTCTCGACCGAGGTGCGGCAGACCGGCACCACCCGGTTCGCGGTGACCGGCGACCTCACCATGCGGTCGGTGACCCGGCCGGTCACGCTCGACCTGGAGCTGACCGACGGCGGCGACGGGCACCGGGTCGGGCTGCGCGGCGGCGTCACGATCGACCGCAACGCGTGGGGGGTGAACTGGAACGCGGCGACCCGGTTCATGGTGAGCCCGAAGGTGCGGCTCGAACTGGACGTGGCCGTGCTGCGGCTGGGCTGACGCGCGTCCCGGCGGGCGTGTCACAGGACGGCCGGGTGCGGCGTCTCATGGGCGTATTCCGCTCCGGAAGCCACCACAGAAACGGACATCCATCATGAGCAAGGTCTGGTTCGTCACCGGTTCCGCCCGCGGCCTTGGCCGCGCCTTCGCCGAGGCCGCGCTGTCCCGCGGGGACCGGGTGGCCGCGACCGCCCGGGACGCCGCGCGCCTCGACGACCTGGTCGCCGCGCACGGCGGGGCGGTGCTGCCGCTCGCTCTCGACGTCACCGACCGGGCCGCCGTGCACGAGGCCGTACGGCGGGCCGGGGAGCACTTCGGCCGCCTCGACGTGGTCGTGAACAACGCGGGCTACGGCCTCTTCGGCGCCGTCGAGGAGCTGGGCGAGCGGGAGCTGCGGGACCAGCTGGAGACCAATCTGTACGGCCCGCTGTGGGTGGTGCAGGCCGCGCTGCCGCGGCTGCGGGCGCAGGGCGGCGGCCACATCGTGCAGATCTCCTCGGTCGGCGGTGTCGTCGCGATGCCGCTGGGCGGCGGCTACCACGCCTCCAAGTGGGCCCTGGAGGCCCTGAGCGAGTCCCTCGCCCAGGAGGTGGCCCCGTTCGGGATCAGGGTGACCGTGGTCGAGCCTGGCTCCTACGCCACGGACGCGATGGCGAGCGTCGTCCACGCCGAGGCCGATCCGGTGTACGAGGGGCTGCGGGAGCAGTTCGCCGCGTTCGCGAAGTCCGTCGACGTCGGCGACCCGGCCGCCGCCGGCCGGGCCCTGCTGAAGGTCGTCGACGCCGAGAACCCGCCGCTGCGGGTCTTCTTCGGCGGGCAGGGGAACGAGCTGCTCCCGCAGGTCTACACGGACCGGCTGCACACGTGGGCGGCCTGGCAGGACCTCGCCCAGGAGGCGCACGGGCAGCTGGACTAGATGCCGGGCAGGGTGTCCTGCTCGACCTCGTGCCGCCGGGTCCGGATGTCCGGGCCCGGCGGGTGCAGCTTGGCGTCGCAGGCCGGGCCGAGGCCGGTGCGGCGGGACGCGGCGCCGGTCAGCGGGCGCCCGCACAGCCGGCACCACACCCGGCCGGGTGCGTCGGTGTCCGCCCCGGCGCCGATGTCGATTGCCAGCGATTCGTCTTCCATGGTCAGATCAAACCCCATTGTGACGAGGAGCAGTCCCATGAGTGTGTACGAGATTCCGCTGACGACCCTCGCCGGCGAGCCGCTTTCGCTCGCCGACTACCGCGACCGGGCCGTCCTGGTCGTGAACGTGGCGTCCCAGTGCGGTCTCACCCCGCAGTACGCGGGCCTGGAGCGGCTGCAGAAGGAGTACGGGGAGCGCGGCTTCACCGTGCTCGGCGTGCCGTGCAACCAGTTCGCGGGCCAGGAGCCGGGCAGCGCGGAGGAGATCGGCACGTTCTGCTCGGCGACGTACGGCGTGACCTTCCCGCTGCTCGCGAAGACCGAGGTGAACGGCGCCGGGCGGCACCCGCTGTACGCGGAGCTGACGAAGGTCGCCGACGCCGAGGGCGAGGCCGGTGACGTGCAGTGGAATTTCGAGAAGTTCCTGATCGGGCGGGACGGCGCCGTGACCCGTTTCCGGCCGCGCACCGAGCCGGAGGCCCCGGAGCTGGTCGCGGCGATCGAGGCCCAGCTTGCCTGACGTCGTTTCGCGGCTGCGGGCCGCGGGCTGTGTCTTCGCCGAGGAGGAGGCGGAGCTGCTGACGGCGGCCGCGGCCGGTCCGGCCGAGCTGGACGCGATGGTGGAGCGGCGGGCCGCGGGCCTGCCGCTGGAGCACGTCGTGGGCTGGGCCGGCTTCGCGGGGCTGCGGATCGAGGTGGACGGCGGGGTGTTCGTGCCGCGCCGGCGCACCGAGTTCCTGGTCGGCCGGGCCGTGACGCTCGCCCGGCCCGGCGCGGTCTGCGTCGACCTGTGCTGCGGCACGGGCGCGGCGGCCGCGGTGCTGCTCGCCTCGGTCGAGGGCGCCGAGGTGTACGCCTCCGACATCGAGCCGGCCGCCGTGCGCTGCGCCCGCCGCAATGTGGAGCCGCGCGGCGGGCGGGTGTACGAGGGCGACCTCTTCGACCCGTTGCCGGCCACGCTGCGGGGCCGTGTCGAGGTGCTGGTCGCCAACGTGCCGTACGTACCGAGCGGCGACGTGCCGCTGCTGCCGCCCGAGGCCCGCGACCACGAGCCGCTGGTGGCCCTGGACGGCGGCGCGGACGGCCTGGACGTGCTGCGCCGGGTCGCGGCCGGCGCGGCGGAGTGGCTGGCGCCGGGCGGGCATCTGCTCTTCGAGACCAGCGAGCGCCAGACGGGCCCGGCCGTGGCGGCGGTCGCCGCGCACGGCCTGACGGCCCGGGTCCTGGAGGACGAGGACCTGTACGCCACGATCGTCGTGGCGACCCGCGCCTAGGCCTCTTCGGCCCGGGCCGTACGCGGCTTCAGCCGGCAGCGGGCCGGGCCGAGGGCCTGGAGGGTGATCGCGGCGGCCAGCGGGACCTCGGTGTCGATGGCCTCCAGTTCGTAGGACTGGAGGATCATCGCGAGCGCGATCACCGATTCCAGCATCGAGAAGTGCTGACCGATGCAGGCGCGCGGGCCGCCGCCGAACGGGAACCAGGCGTAGCGGGGCCGGCCGGCCTCGGCCTCCGGGGTGAAGCGGTCGGGGTCGAAGCGCTCCGGGTCGTCCCAGTAGCGGGGGTGCCGGTGGGTCACCCACGGCGCGACGATGACGTCCGCGCCGGCCGGGATGGTGTAGCCGCCGATCTCGGTGGCGGCGACGGCCCGGCGGCCGATGGCCGCGGCGGCCGGGAAGAGGCGCATGGCCTCCTTGAGCACCCGGGTGAGGTACGGCAGCTGGTCGAGGTCGGCGGCGCCGGGCGTGCGGCCGGCCAGGACCCGGTCCACCTCCTCGTGGGCCCGCTTCTGCTCCTCGGGGTGCTTGGCGAGCAGGTGCAGCGCGAAGGCGAGCGAGGTGGCGGTGGTCTCGTGCCCGGCGAGCAGGAACACCAGGACCTGCTCGCGCAGTTCGGTGGCGTCGAAGCCGCTGTCGCCGTCGCTCTCGGCGGCCATGAGCAGGGTCAGCAGGTCCCGTCCCTCGCCGGCCGTGCCGGCCGCGCGCCGCTCGGCGATGATGCGGTCGCAGACGGCGTACAGCTCCTCGTGCACGGCGGCGGCCTTGCGGTTGCCCGGGGTGGGCCACTCGCGCGGGATGTTGCGGGGCGAGTAGCCGCGGCGGGCGACGTAGGCGCCGAGCGCCGGGAAGCAGCGCTCGACGATGTCGACGGCGGCGTCGACGTCGGTGCCGAAGAGGATGCGGGCGACGGCGCGCAGCGCGAGGGTGGTCATCTCGTGCATGACGTCGACGCTGTCCTGGCCACCGTCCCGCCAGGTGCCGGTGAGCCGGTCGACCTCCTCGGCGACGGCGGCGGCGTAGGTGTCGACGCTGCGGCGGGTGAACAGCGGCTGCACGAGCCGTCGTTGGCGCAGGTAGTCCTCGTCCTGGCTGGTGAGCAGTCCGTTGCCGAAGGAGACCCGGAGCTCCTCGTAGAAGTTGTTCTCCTTGCGGAAGTTGGCGGCCTCGGTGGCCAGCACCTGCTGGGCGCCCTCGGCGGAGAGGACGAGGTGGATGGTGGACCGCAGTCCGGGCGGTCCGGCGGTGATCCGGACGACGTCCCCGTGCTCGCGGCGGGCCTTGAGGAAGGTGCCGAGCGAGTCGTTCTTGAGGTCGAGCAGGGAGCCGAGCAGGGGAAGTCCCGCGAGTTCGGGAATCTCCTGCGTCTTCCGGCCGGTGGTCGCCATGTGCCGTTCCCCCTTGTGAGCTTCGGTGCCGCATTCGATTCTGCCGCACGAGGTGACTCACGGGTAGCCGTCCCCCGGAGGTCCCCGAACGGCCCCCGGGGCCTGGACTCCCCGGGGGCCGTGGGAACGTGCCGGTCCGTCAGGTCAGCGGATCGGCATGCCGGAGAGGGTGCGGGCGATGACCAGGCGCTGGATCTCGCTCGTGCCCTCGAAGATCGTGTAGATGGCGGCGTCGCGGTGCATCCGCTCGACCGGGTACTCGCGGGTGTAACCGTTGCCGCCGAGGATCTGGATGGCCTGGGCGGTGACCTTCTTGGCGACCTCGCTCGCGTACAGCTTGGACATGGAGCCCTCGGCGGAGGTGAAGGGCTTGCCCGCGGTCGCCATCCAGGAGGCGCGCCAGACGAGGAGGCGGGCCGCGTCGATCTGGGTGCGCATGTCGGCGAGCTGGAAGGCGACGCCCTGGTTGTCGATGATCGGGCGGCCGAACTGCTCGCGGGTCTTCGCGTAGTCGAGGGCGACCTCGTAGGCGGCGCGGGCGGTGCCGACGGCCATGGCTCCGACGGCCGGGCGGGAGGCCTCGAAGGTGGCCATGGCGGCGTTCTTCAGTCGCTCGCCGCCACCCGCCTTCGCCTTCTCGTGGGCCCGGGCCAGGCGCTCGTCGAGCTTCTCCTTGCCGCCGAGGAGGCAGTGGCCGGGGACGCGGACGTTCTCCAGGACGACCTCGGCGGTGTGCGAGGCGCGGATGCCGTGCTTCTGGAACTTCTGGCCCTGGGAGAGGCCGGGGGTGTTCGGCGGCACGATGAAGGAGGCGTGGCCCTTGGAGCCGAGCTCGGGGTCGACGACGGCGACGACGACGTGGACGTTGGCGATGCCGCCGTTGGTCGCCCAGGTCTTGGTGCCGTTGATCACCCACTCGTCCTTGGCCTCGTCGTAGACGGCGCGGGTGCGCATCGAGGCCACGTCCGAGCCGGCGTCGGGCTCGGAGGAGCAGAAGGCGGCGACCTTGACGTCGTCGACGTCGCCGTACATCTGCGGGATCCAGGTGCCGATCTGCTCCTCGGTGCCGTTGGCGAGGACGCCGACGGCGGCGAGGCCGGTGCCGACGATGGACAGCGCGATGCCGGCGTCGCCCCAGAACAGCTCCTCCATGGCCATCGGGATGCCGAGGCCGGTCGGGTCGAAGAACTGCTGGGCGTAGAAGTCGAGGGAGTAGATTCCGAGCTTGGCGGCCTCCTGGATGATCGGCCAGGGGGTCTCCTCGCGCTCGTCCCACTCGGCGGCCGCGGGGCGCATCACATCGGCTGCGAAGCCGTGGAGCCAGTCGCGCACCTGCTTCTGGTCGTCGTTGAGTTCGAGCGTGAACTCGGCCATGGTCCCTCCCGGCGACGTGTTACTTGCGGTAACAGCAGTGTGTTACCGACGGGTAGACCCTGTCAACCAGCAGCGACGCGGTTCCTGCGGCCGGCGGAGCGGAACCGGTCGGACGGCACCGGGTGCCGCCGGGGTGTTACGTTGCGAACAGCCTCAGGAATTTCGTACGGGCGGGGAGACGCGCTTATGGACACCACACACCGGACCACCACCGACCAGCAGAAGCCGGCCGACCAGCGACGGCGGGAACTGCTGGAGGCGGCGGACCGCGTGGTGCTCCGCGACGGGCCGAAGGCGTCCATGAACGCGATCGCCGCCGAGGCCGGGATCACCAAGCCGATCCTCTACCGCCACTTCGGCGACAAGGGCGGCCTCTACCGGGCCCTCGCCACCCGCCACACCGACGCCCTGCTCTCGGCCCTGCGCGCCGCGCTCGACGCGCCCGCCGACCGCCGGCAGCGCGTCGAGTCCACCCTCGACACGTACCTCGCCTCCATCGAGGCCATGCCGCAGGTCTACCGCTTCCTCATGCACCCCGCCGAGGAGTCCCAGCAGGCCGAACAGGGCTTCGACGTCGGCCGCCACTCCGCCCCGCTGCTGCGCCGCATGGGCGAGGAGCTCGGCCAGGTCATCGCCGAACGCGTCGACCTGGGCCCGGACAGCGCGGCCCAGGCCCGCATCTGGGGCCACGGCATCGTCGGCATGATGCACGCGGCGGGCGACTGGTGGCTGGGCGAACGGCCCTGCTCGCGGGCGGAATTGGTGCGGAGCCTGGCGGATCTGCTGTGGGGGCGGCTCGCCGCCGCGGGCGACCGGGCGGACGGGCCGGGGTTCTGACCCCGGCTGCCCACGACGGTTCAGAAGCCCCTGCCCCACGGCTCCTTCCGGATCGACTTCAGCAGCTTCCGCCTTCCCCGGCCCGTCACGTGGTCCGCGTAGACCCCGCCCTCCAGGTGATCCATCTCATGCTGGAGGCAGCGGGCGAAGAAGCCCGTGCCCTCCACGCGGACCGGGGTGCCGTCGCGGCGGACGCCCTCGACGACCGCGCGGTCGAAGCGGGGGGTGGGGGCCTCCAGGCCGGGGAGGGAGAGGCAGCCCTCGGGGCCGCGGATCACGTCGCCGTCGGCCACGACGAGCCGCGGGTTCACCACATGGCCCAGGTGCCGGACGTCCTCGTCGTCGGGGCAGTCGTACACGAAGACCCGCAGTCCGACGCCCACCTGGTTCGCGGCCAGGCCCACGCCGTTCGCCGCGTACATGGTCGCGAACATGTCCTCGACGAGCCGGGCGAGCTCCGGGCCGAAGTCGGTGACGGGCTCGCAGGGCGTGTGCAGCACGGGCTCGTCGAGCAGGGTCATCGCTCGGACACGGCCGGAACTGCCGGGGATCAACCGGTTTCGCATGTGCGCAAGCGTACGTTCAGGGGGGCTCGGCCCCGCCCGGCGGTGCCGCGGTTCGGGCTCCTGGCCGGATCTCGATAGGCTGAGCCCGGACCGACGCAAGGAGGAACAGGGACGATGTCAGGACACGCCGGTAATCCGGAGCCGCTGTCGGCGCGCTCCAAGCTGGCCGTGACGGCCGGCAAGGCGGCCGCCGCCGTGTCGCGCGCGGCAGGACGCGGCAGCGGATCGGTGATCGGCGGCCGGGTGGCGCTCAAGCTCGACCCCGACCTGCTGGGAGCGCTCGCGCAGCACCTGGACGTCGTGCTCGTGTCGGCGACCAACGGCAAGACCACGACCACCCGGCTGATCGCCGAGGCCCTGCGGGCCAGCGGCCCGGTCGTCTCGAACGCGCTCGGCGCGAACATGCCCGCGGGCATCACCTCCGCCCTGGCGGGCGGCGGCGAGGCCAAGTACGGCGTGATCGAGGTCGACGAGAAGTACCTGGCCGGAGTCGCCCGCGACACCACGCCCAAGGCGATCGCGCTGCTCAACCTCTCCCGCGACCAGCTCGACCGCGCCGCCGAGACCCGGATGCTCGCCGAGAAGTGGCGCGAGGGCCTCAACGGCACCAAGGCCGTGGTCATCGCCAACGCCGACGACCCGCTGATCGTGTGGGCCGCCTCCTCCTCGCCGAACGTGGTGTGGGTGGCCGTCGGCCAGGAGTGGAAGGACGACGCCTGGTCGTGCCCCTCCTGCGGCGGTGTGCTCCAGCGCCCCGGCGAGGACTGGTTCTGCGGCGAGTGCGGCTTCCGCCGCCCCGCGCCGAGCTGGGCGCTCAACGGCGACCACGTGCTCGACCCGCACGGCTCGGCCTGGCCGATCCACCTCCAGCTGCCCGGCCGCGCCAACAAGGCCAACGCCGCCACCTCCGCCGCGGTCGCCGCGGTCTTCGGGGTGCCGCCGCAGGTCGCCCTGGAGCGGATGTACCAGGTGCAGGCGGTCGCCGGCCGCTACGACGTGATCAACTTCCAGGGCCGGGACATCCGGCTGCTGCTCGCGAAGAACCCGGCCGGCTGGCTCGAGACGTTCTCCCTGATCGACCAGCCGCCGGCCCCGGTGGTCCTCTCCGTCAACGCCCGCGGCGCCGACGGCACCGACACCTCCTGGCTGTGGGACGTGGACTACGGCCGGCTCGCCGGCCACCCGATCATGGTGATCGGCGACCGCAAGCTGGACCTCGCGGTCCGCCTCGAGGTCGCGGGCGTGGACTTCCGCGTGTGCGAGACCCTCGACGAGGCCGTCACGGTGGCCCCGCCCGGTCAGATCGAGCTGATCGCCAACTACACCGCGTTCCAGGACGTCCGCCGCCGCGTCGGCAACTGACCCGACACGACCCCGCAGAAGGACTTGCAGCATGACTGACAGCAGCCTGCGTCTGGTCTGGGTCTACCCGGACCTGCTCAGCACCTACGGCGACCAGGGCAACGTCCTCGTCGTCGAGCGCCGCGCCCGCCAGCGCGGACTCAGCGTCGAGCGCGTCGACGTGCGCAGCGACCAGCCGATCCCGACCTCCGGCGACATCTATCTGATCGGCGGCGGCGAGGACCGGCCGCAGCGGCTCGCCGCCGAGCGGCTGCGCCGTGACGGCGGCCTCAACCGGGCCGCCGCCAACGGCGCGATCATCTTCTCGGTGTGCGCCGGCTACCAGATCCTCGGCCACGAGTTCATCAACGACCTCGGCGAGCGCGAGCCCGGCCTCGGCCTGCTCGACGTGACGACGGTCCGCGGCGAGGGCGCCCGCTGCGTCGGCGACGTGCTCGCCGACATCGACCCGAACCTGGGCCTCCCCCAGCTCACCGGGTTCGAGAACCACCAGGGCGTCACCCACCTGGGCCCGACCGCCCGCCCGTTCGCCCGGACCGTGTTCGGCAACGGCAACGGCACCGGCGACGGCACCGAGGGCGCGTACAACGACACCGTCTTCGGCACGTACATGCACGGCCCGGTCATGGCGCGGAACCCGCAGATCGCGGACCTGCTCCTGAAGCTGGCGCTCGACGTGAACGCGCTGCCGCCGACGGACGACCGCTGGTACGAGGCGCTGCGCGCCGAGCGCATCGCGTCGGCGGCGCAGGCCTCCTGACGGGCCGCCAGGCGCCCCGCCGGGCGGACCTTTCGGTCCGTTTCGGACTGCACGTCTGAGCGCACATACGCACATTGGATTCGTAAGTAAATACGGTGTCCAATCTGCGGACATCCGGTTCGGCCCCGCCACTTTCCACCGATAGGGTGGCGGGGATCCAGCCGGACGACGTGGTCCGGGAGTCGGCCCACGTTGCAAAGGTTTTTGGGCTATGCGCATTGGTGTGCTCACCTCCGGCGGAGACTGCCCCGGTCTGAACGCCGTCATCCGGTCCGTCGTGCACCGCGCCGTCGTCGACCACGGCGACGAGGTCATCGGCTTCCACGACGGCTGGAAGGGCCTCCTGGAGTGCGACTACCGCAAGCTGGACCTGGAGGCCGTGAACGGCATCCTGGCCCGCGGCGGCACCATCCTCGGCTCCTCCCGGGTCCAGCCCGCCCACCTCGTCGACGGTGTCGAGCGGGCCCGGGGCCACGTCGCCGACCTCGGCCTCGACGCGATCATCCCGATCGGCGGCGAGGGCACCCTGAAGGCGGCGAACCTGCTCTCCGAGGCCGGGCTGCCGATCGTCGGCGTCCCGAAGACCATCGACAACGACATCGCGTCGACCGACGTCACCTTCGGCTTCGACACCGCCGTGACCGTGGCCACCGAGGCCCTGGACCGACTGAAGACCACCGCCGAGTCGCACCAGCGCGTGCTGATCGTCGAGGTCATGGGCCGGCACACCGGCTGGATCGCCCTGCACTCCGGCATGGCGGCCGGCGCCCACGCCATCGTCGTCCCCGAGCGCCCCTTCGACATCGACGAGCTGACCGCCCGGGTCGGCGCCCGCTTCGAGGACGGCAAGCGCTTCGCGATCGTCGTGGTCGCCGAGGGCGCGAAGCCGCGCGAGGGCGGTTCGATGGAGTTCCACACGGCCGGCACCGACATCTACGGCCACGAGCGCTTCACCGGTGTGGCCAACCAGCTCTCCGTCGAGCTGGAGCGGCGCCTCGGCAAGGAGGCCCGCCCGGTGATCCTCGGCCACGTCCAGCGCGGCGGCACCCCGACCGCGTACGACCGCGTCCTCGCCACCCGCTTCGGCTGGCACGCGGTGGAGGCGGCGCACCGCGGCGAGTTCGGCATGCTGACGGCGCTGCGCGGCACCGAGATCGAGCTGGTGCCGCTGGCCAAGGCCGTGGAGACGCTGAAGACGGTCCCGGTGGACCGCTACGCCGAGGCCGAGTGCGTGCTCTGACCCGCGCCCGCGCCCACTCCCCCGGATGACACCCGCCCCCGGTCGTGATCGCGACCGGGGGCGGTTCTAGTCTGGTGCGGACAACAAGCGCGAATCGGGCTCCAGGAGTAGACAAATGGATCACAGCGGGCACGGCGGACACGGCATGACCATGGATCTGCCGCCGTTCACGCTGGGGCGGGCCCTGGAGTTCTCCCCCGACCTGTTCTTCCTCGTCGGGTGCGTCGCCGGCCTCGCGCTGTACGGCTGGGGCGTGGCGCGGCTGCGGAGGCGCGGCGACGCGTGGCCGCCGAGCCGGACGGTCTTCTTCGCGATCGGCGTGCTGACCATCGCGTTCGTCATGTGCACCAAGCTCAACGACTACGGCATGGTCATGTTCAGCGTGCACATGGTGCAGCACATGGTGATCTCCATGCTGTCGCCGATCCTGCTGCTGCTCGGCGCGCCGGTGACGCTGGCGCTGCGGGCGCTGCCGGTGGCGGGCCGGGGCTCGACCGGGCCGCGCGAGCTGCTCCTGAAGCTGCTGCACAGCCGCTACATGCGGATCATCACGCACCCGGCGTTCACGATCCCGATGTTCATCGCGAGCCTGTACGCGCTGTACTTCTCGCCGCTGTTCGACTTCCTGATGCAGTCGAAGGCGGGCCACATCGGCATGATGGTCCACTTCCTGATGGTGGGCCTGGTCTTCTTCTGGCCGATCATGGGCGTGGACCCGGGCCCGCACCGGCCGGGCTATGTGATGCGGATGCTGGAGCTGTTCGCGGGCATGCCGTTCCACGCCTTCTTCGGCATCGCGCTGATGATGGCGACGACGCCGATGGTCAAGGCGTACGAGAACCCGCCGGCCTCGCTCGGCATCGACGCGCTGGCCGACCAGAACGCGGCGGGCGGCATCGCCTGGGCGTTCAGCGAGATCCCGTCCGTGCTCGTGCTGATCGCGCTGGTCTACCAGTGGTACCACTCCGAGCAGCGGCAGGCGGTCCGCAAGGACCGCGCCGCGGACCGGGACGGTGACAAGGAGCTGGAGGCGTACAACGCGTACCTGGCCTCGCTCCAGACGCGCGGCGGGCAGTAGCCGGTCCGACCGGCGGTATCCGGCCATGGGGGCGCACGCCGGAGCGTCCCAGGGCTGGCGCGCGCCCCCTCCTCGGGGTCACGATGGCCTGGTGCAGGAGGGCGGTGCGACGATGTCCGGTCCTACGAAGGCGATGGGCACGATCACTTTCGGTGCCCTGATCGTGATCACCACGTACACGGTGGCGCTCGGCAGCAGCGGCTGGCTGTGGTTCGGCTGGGTGCTGCTCGGCGTGATCACCATCGGCATGGCGGCGGCGGACAGCGGAGAGACGCACGTCAGGCCACCCCGGCACGGCCGCCCGAAGCCCAAGCCCCAGCCGTAGGGGCCGGGCCGGCGCCTCTGCCCCAGGGCCCCGTACCTCTGCGCCGCTGTCTCTCACGCCTTGGTGAAGAGCACCCACACCTGACCGGGCGCGAAGTTCAGCCGTGCACCTGACGGGGTCGTGAAGACCGTGCCGGCGTCGGCGGTCGGGCGGCTCCAGCGGGCCTCGTAGACCCGCCCGTCACGCAGCACCTGCGCGGTGCCCTTGCCGACCGTCACGGTGTACGGGGAGACGGCGCCCAGGAAGTCGTGGAAGCGCGAGGACCGTACGGTCACGTGCTGGACCACTACGGTGGCCGGCTTGAGCGGCCCGTCGGAGCGCCCGTCCATGGCCACGTGCCAGGCGTGTTCGGCGGGCGCCCAGGTGAAGGTGTAGCGGGCGGCGGGGAAGCGCACGGTGCGGCTGTTGACCGCGGTGCCACTGCCCGTGGCCGGCCCGAAGCGGAATCCGATGTCCTTGACCTTGCTCGCGTCCGGCGCGGTGGCGAGCGCGCGGGCGGGCCGCAGATAGAGGTTGTGCGGGGCGCTGCGGGCGGGGTCGCGCAGGAAGGCGCCGGGCTGGTTGCCCTCGTTGACCAGGTGCAGCGGGGCGGCGCGCAGCAGCGGGGTGAGCTTGGACTGGGCGCCGGAGTAGGCGAGGACCGGGTTGCCGTACTGGCGCAGCAGGGCGAGGTCGGACTCGCGGGCGCTGCGGACCGGGCCGACGCGGGCGGGCAGGTGCGAGGAGTAGACGGCCATGAGCCGGGTCTGGCCGGATTCGACCTGCTCGACGTAGACGAGGTCGGCGGCGGTGAGTCCGGTGTGCGGGCGGGCCGGCGGCACGTTGTCGATCTTGACGGCGAGGACCCGGCCGGGCCTGGCGGGCAGTCCGGTGAGCGGCGAGAGGCCGCCGGGGACCGGCGTGGCGGGTTTCGAGGTGGCGGGCGCGGGCGTGGGCGTCGGGTGCGGCTTCGGCTCCGACGGGCCCGAGCCGGAGCAGCCGTACAGACCGGCGGCCGTCACGGCGCCCAGTACGGCGACGGTGGCGGCTGCGCCGGGACGCCTGTGCCCGCGCGCGCCTGTCATCGGTCCGGCTTCCTCCTCACCAGTGGACCACGCCGACGGCCTTCGTTACAAAGACAGGGAAGCGGGGCAAAGGCAGGGAAGGGGGTTGCCGGTGTTCTACTACGTGCTGAAGTACGTGTTGCTCGGACCGCTGCTCAAGCTGCTGTTCCGGCCCCGGGTGGAGGGTCTGGAGCACGTCCCGGAAGAGGGCGCGGCGATCGTCGCGGGCAATCATCTGTCCTTCTCCGACCACTTCCTGATGCCGGTGGTGCTGAGCCGGCGGATCACCTTCCTGGCCAAGCAGGAGTACTTCACCGGCCCGGGTCTCAAGGGCCGGCTGACCGCCGCGTTCTTCCGCAGCGCGGGCCAGATCCCGGTGGACCGCTCGGGGAAGGAGGCGGGGCGGGCGGCG
The DNA here is from genome assembly GCF_053605265.1 of Streptomyces sp. NPDC003943. Lineage (NCBI taxonomy): Bacteria > Bacillati > Actinomycetota > Actinomycetes > Kitasatosporales > Streptomycetaceae > Streptomyces > Streptomyces sp. NPDC003943. The sequence goes on from NZ_JBSGIW010000077.1 coordinate 18,969, forward strand.
ATCCGCGAGGGGCTCGGGGTGCTCGCGAAGGGCGAGCTGCTCGGCATCTACCCGGAGGGCACGCGCTCGCACGACGGACGGCTCTACAAGGGCAAGGTCGGGGTCGCGGTGATGGCGCTGACGGCCGGGGTGAAGGTGGTGCCGTGCGCGATGGTCGGGACCTTCGAGATCCAGCCGCCGGGCCGGGTGCTGCCGCGGATCCGGCGGGTCACCATCCGCTTCGGTGAGCCGCTGGACTTCTCGCGGTACGCGGGGATGGCGGGCCAGAAGGCGGCGGTGCGGGCCGTCACCGACGAGATCATGTACCGGATCCTGGAGCTGTCCGGGCAGGAGTACGTGGACGAGTACGCGGCCAGGGTGAAGGCGGCGGAAACCGGTCAGGCTCCCGAGAAGTTCCCGGAGTCGGAACGCTGAGGGCGGATCCGCGCACGGCGAACGCTCCTGGGCCGCCCCGCCCGGGGCCCGTAGCGTCCCTGCCATGACCAAGGGCAACGCATTCGTGCTGGGAGCGACGGGACAGATCGGGCGGGCGGCGGTGCGCGCGCTCGTCGCGGACGGTTGGGAGGTGACCGCCGCCTCGCGCGGCGGCGGGCGGGACGAGCGGTGGCCGGCGGAGGTCCGGCCGGTGGCGGTGGACCGCGACGAGGACGGGGCGCTGGCCCGGGCGCTCGGCGCGGGCACGGACGTCCTGGTGGACGTGGTCGCCTACGACGCGGGCCACGGGCGGCAGTTGGCGGGGCTCGCGGACCGGATCGGCTCCGCGGTGGTGATCTCCAGCGGGGCGGTGTACGAGGACGACAAGGGCCGCAGCTTCGACACGCAGGACGAGCCGGACGGCTTCCCCCTCTATCCGCTGCCGATCCCGGAGTCGCAGCCCACGGTCGCGCCGGGCGACGGCACGTACGGCACCCGCAAGGTGGCTCTGGAGCGGGAGTTGCTCGCGCTCGGGGACCGGTTGCCGACGACGCTGCTGCGCGCGGGCGCGGTGCACGGGCCGTACTGCCGGGGGCCGCGCGAGCTGTGGTTCGTCAAGCGGGTGCTCGACGGGCGGCGGGTGCGGGTGCTCGCGTACGGCGGATCCTCGCGCTTCCACCCGGTGCACGTGGACAATGTGGCCGAACTCGTGCGGCTCGCGGCGGCGCGGCCCGGCAGCCGGGTGCTCAACGGCGGTGACCCGGAGGTGCCGACGGTGGCGGAGATCGGTGCGGCGATCGACGTCGTGCTCGGTGTGGAGACCGAGACGGTGATCGTCGACGGGCCGCCGCCGGTGGCCGAGGTCGGGGCGACGCCGTGGGGCGTGGACCGGCCGATCGTCTTCGACATGGGCGCGGCGGAGCGGGAGTTGGGGTACCGGCCGGTGGTGTCGTACGTCGACTCGCTGCCGGGGACGGTGGAGTGGCTGTCGCGGCAGCTGGCGGGCCGGGACTGGCTGGACGCCTTCCCGAACCTGGCCAAGTACCAGGCGGACTGGTTCGACTACGCGGCGGAGGACGCCTGGCTGGCCTCGCGCGGGTGAACGAAAGGGGCGGTCGCCGTGACGGCGACCGCCCCTTCCTGTCATTCGGGTGTTACGGGGCGGGCGTGGCGTGCGGCTCGCACGTCACGTCCTGGCTGTCCACCTTGCCGGTGAGCAGGTACGTCTCGACCTTCGGGTTGATGCAGGGGTTCACCAGGCCGGTGACACCGTGCGAACCCGCGTTCTTCTCGGTGATGAGACGCGAGCCCTTGAAGCGCTTGTGCAGCTCGACCGCGCCGGCGTACGGCGTCGCCGCGTCACGCTCGGACTGGACGATGAGCACCGGCGGCAGGCCCTTGCCGGTCTTGACCTGGGTCGGCTTCTGCTGCGGCGCGGACCAGGTGGCGCACGGCAGGTTCATCCAGGCGTTCGCCCAGGTCATGAACGGGTACTGCTTGTGGAGGGCCGAGTTGTCCCGGTTCCACCTGTTCCAGTTGGTCGGCCACGCGGCGTCGGCGCACTCGACGGCGGTGTAGACGGCGTTGCCGTTCTCCGACGCGATGTTGCCGGCGGTGTCCGTGAGGTCGGCCGAGGCGCCGTCGATCAGCGGCTGCGGGTCACCCGCGACGTACGCGCTCCAGGCCTGCGCGACCGGGACCCACGAGGAGTCGTAGTACGGGGCGCTCTGGAAGAAGCCGATGAGCTCGGCCGGGCCGACCTTGCCGCCGAGGGGGCTCTTCTTGGCAGCGGCGCGCAGGGTCACCCACTGCTGCTGCACCTCGTCGTAGGTCTTGCCGAGGTGGAACTTGTCGTCGTGCTGGGCGACCCAGGTCATCCAGTCCTTCAGACGACCCTCGAAGGCGACGTCCTGCTCCAGGTTGGCCTGGTACCAGATGTTGCTCTTCGCCGGGTTGACCACGCTGTCGACGATCATGCGACGCACGTGGTTCGGGTACAGCGTGCCGTAGACGGCGCCCAGGTAGGTGCCGTACGAGACGCCGATGAAGTTGAGCTTCTTCTGGCCGAGCGCGGCCCGGATGACGTCGAGGTCACGGGCGGTGTTGCGCGTCGTCATGTAGGGCAGCATGTCGCCGCTCTTCTCGGCGCAGCCCTTGGCGTAGTCGGCCGCCAGCTTGCGCTGGACGAGCTTGTCCGCCTCGCTGTCCGGGACCGGGTCGAGCTTCGGGCCCTTGACGAACTCGGTCGGGTCGACGCAGGAGATGGGCGCCGAGTGGCCGACGCCGCGCGGGTCGAAGCCCACGAAGTCGTACGCCTTCGCGGTGTTCACCCAGAGCGGGTTCTTGGTGGTGACGCGCTTCGGGAAGCGCAGGCCGGAACCGCCGGGGCCGCCCGGGTTGTAGAGCAGCGCGCCCTGGTACTCACCGGCGGTGCCGGTGGCCTTGACGCGGTCGACGGCAAGCTTGATCTTCTTGCCGTTCGGCTTGGCGTAGTCGACCGGAACGGTGACCCAGCCGCACTGGATGGGCTGTGCGAAGCCCCAGTCGGCAGGGCAGTCCTGCCAGTCGATGCCGGCCTTGGCGGCTTCGGCGGCGGCGATGGTCGCGCCGCGCGCCTCGTCGTCACGGTCGTGGCCGGTGACGGCACCGGCCGTCGGTGCCGCGAGCGCGGTCGCCATGAGCGTGCCCGCTATCAGAGTGCCGGCAGAGCCGAGCACTGCTGCTTTTCTCAAGTGGTCCCTCCCCCTCGAAAGGCGCCGCCCCCGTGGCAGCGCCGTGGTGGGCTGTCCGGGGGATCCTTTCGTCAATGGGGCCTCGAGTAAAAGAGCGAACACGTGTTTCTTTGCCGAACCAATAACCGGTGACGGGTGTACCGCTGAGCGGTGAACGATTCGGCCGCCTGCTCAAATGGGTGCGAGAACGGCCAAAGCCTCATCAAGGACCCGGCGCAGGGCGAGGGCGTCGGGCGCGACGGCGGTGACGAGGGCGGCGGGGCCGGCGAGCGGGGCGAGGACGGCGTGCTCGCCGAACAGTCTCGTTTCGGCCGGTTTGTCCGCGAACGCGGGGTCCACGACGAGGAGTTGACCGGTCGCGCGGTGCCCGGCGAGGACCGCGGGGCCGTCCCAGCCGGCCGGCGCGCCGGGGCCGTGGCCGAGCTCCTGGTCGAGGAGGAGCCGTCCGGCATGACGCACGGTGAGCCGGCTGGCGAGGGTGCCGGGCTGCTCGGCGTGCCGGCCGAGGACCTGTTCTTCTCGAAGGACGAGACGGGCGCCGGCGGCCAGCTCGACCCTGGTGCGCATCCGCAGCACCGATCCGGCGGCGGAGACCAACTGCTCGGGCAGCCAGCGCAGTTCGGCGTCCGCGCCGACGGTGAGCGCGATGTCGTACGAGGCGGGCGCGCCGCCCCGGCCGGGCAGGGCCACGGTCGCGGCGGCCGAGTCGACCAGCAGCCGCGCCCCGTCCCGTACCTCCGTCTCCAGCCGGAGCCGGTCGCCGCCGAGCGGGGCGCTCATCGCGCCGACCACGGTGACCCGGGTGTACGGGCCCGGGGCGCGGGTGCGGCGCAGCGCGAGCGGGCCGTCGCTCTCCAGGACGGGCAGGGAGCCGTCCGCGCCGGCGACGATCCGCGCGGTCGCGGCGAGGCTCATCCGGTCGGTCATGCGGTCCACGCGGCGAGCTGCTCCCGGACCCAGGCGGCGACGGGCGCCACGCCCTCCTCGGAGCGGAGGGAGGTGAAGGCGACGGGCAGCTCGCCGCGCTGCTCCTTCGCGTCGCGGGCCATCCGGCCGAGGTCGGAGCCGACGTACGGGGCGAGGTCGGTCTTGTTGACGACGAGCAGGTCGGCGGTGGTGACGCCGGGGCCGCCCTTGCGCGGGATGTCGTCGCCGCCGGCGACGTCGATGACGAAGATCTGGGCGTCGACGAGGCCCTTGGAGAAGGTCGCGGTGAGGTTGTCGCCGCCGGACTCGACGAGGACGAGGTCGAGCGGGCCGACCGAGTCCTCCAGGTCCTCGACGGCTTCGAGGTTGGCGGAGATGTCGTCGCGGATCGCGGTGTGCGGGCAGGCACCGGTCTCGACGGCGGCGATCCGCTCGGGCGGCAGCACGGCCTCGCGGCGCAGGAACTCGGCGTCCTCGCGGGTGTAGATGTCGTTGGTGACGACGGCGAGGGAGAGGGTGTCGCGCAGGGCGCGGCAGAGCGCGGCGACGGTGGCGGTCTTGCCGGAGCCGACGGGCCCGCCGAGGCCGATGCGCAGCGCGCGGCGGCTGCCGTCGGGGCGGTGGGCGTCGGCGGAGACGGCGCCGGTGTGCTCGTGGGAGTGGTCGAGGTGCATGGGGGCTCCTAGCGGGCGGGAGGTGTCAGGAGGCGAAGAGGCGGACGGGCCAGGCCGCGTGCTGCTCGGCGGTGACGTCGAGCAGCGGGGCCGAGGCGGCGGGCAGCGCGTCGAGGCCCTCGCGGAGCGCGGTTTCGGCGGCTTCGGCGGCGCGGGCCGCGACCTCGTCCATCTCGGGGGCGAGCCGGGCGAGGACGGCGGTGGCCTGGAAGGGGTCGAGGCCGAGCAGCCGCACCACGGCGGTCGCCGGGCCGCTGACCGTCTCGTACGCGACGCAGTGGGCGGCGTCCTCGGGCCCGAGTCCGGCGGCCAGGGCGGCGGTGCCGAGCACGACGGGCTGGTGGGCGCCGCGCGGGAACGCCGCGGCGAGCCGGTCGAGGTCCGGGCCCGGCCAGGCGGCGCGGGCGGCCCGCATCATCTGTCTGCCGAGCCGGCGGGCGGCGGCGCGCAGCGCGGGCGACGGGGTGCGGGCGTCGGCGGCCTCGTCGAGTGCGTACGGGTCGGCGCCGAGGGCCGCGGCGGCCGCGAGACCGGCCGAGGTGAGGCCGGTGGTGTGCAGCCGGCCGCGGCAGAAGGCGGCCAGGTCGGCGGCGTCGGTGAGCCGGCCGGCCTTGACGGCGGCCTCGGCGCCGCCGGAGTGGGCGTGCCCGCCGGCGGGGAACCGCCCGTCGGCGAGCACGAGAAGAGCCGAACGTGTGGTCATCAGAACAGGAAGTAACGCTGGGCCATGGGCAGTTCGGCGGCGGGCGCGGGTTCGACCGGTTCGCCGTCGATGGTCACCGAGAAGGTGTCTGCGTCGACCTCGACCCGGGGCAGGGCGTCGTTCTCGCGCATGTCGGCCTTGGTGACCCGCCGGGTGGAGCCGATGGCGGTGAACTCCTTGTGCAGCCCGAGCTTCTGCGGCAGGTCGTCCTCAAGCGCCGCGGCGGCGACGAAGTTGACGGAGCCCGCCGCGGCGGCCCGGCCGAGCGCGCCGAACATCGGGCGCGGCAGCACGGGCTGCGGGGTCGGGATGGACGCGTTGGCGTCGCCCATCTGCGCGTACGCGATCTGGCCGCCCTTGATGACCATCAGCGGCTTGACGCCGAAGAAGGCGGGCTCCCAGAGGACCAGGTCGGCGAGCTTGCCCGGTTCGACGGAGCCGATGAGGTGGCCCATGCCCTGGGCGACGGCCGGGTTGATCGTGTACTTGGCGACATAGCGCCGGGCCCGGTGGTTGTCGGCGGCACCGTCACCGGGCAGCGCCCCGCGCCGCTTCTTCATCACGTGGGCGGTCTGCCAGGTCCGCATGATCACCTCGCCGATGCGGCCCATGGCCTGGGAGTCGGAGGAGATGATCGAGATGGCGCCGAGGTCGTGCAGGACGTCCTCGGCGGCGATCGTCGAGGGACGGATGCGGGACTCGGCGAAGGCGAGGTCCTCGGGCACGGCCGGGTTGAGGTGGTGACAGACCATCAGCATGTCGAGGTGTTCCTCGATGGTGTTGACGGTGTGCGGCCGGGTGGGGTTGGTCGAGCTGGGCAGCACGTTCGGCTCGGAGACGACGGTGATGATGTCGGGCGCGTGCCCGCCGCCCGCGCCCTCGGTGTGGTACGCGTGGATGGTGCGGCCGGCGATGGCGGCGAGGGTGTCGCCGACGAAGCCCGCCTCGTTCAGGGTGTCGGTGTGGATGGCGAGTTGGGCGCCGGTCTCGTCGCAGACGCTCAGACAGGCGTCGATGACGGCCGGGGTGGCGCCCCAGTCCTCGTGGATCTTGAACCCGAGGGCGCCGCCGCGCAGCTGGGAGTGCATGGCCTCCCGGGACATCGTGTTGCCCTTGCCGAGCAGGCCGATGTTGACCGGGAAGGTGTCCAGGGCCTCGAACATCCGGGCCATGTGCCAGGGGCCGGGGGTGATGGTGGTGGCCTTGGTGCCCTCGGCGGGGCCGGTGCCGCCGCCGACGAGGGTGGTGACGCCGGTGGCGAGGGCCTGTTCGACGACGGTCGGCGAGATGAAGTGGACGTGGGTGTCGACGGCGCCGGCGGTGACGATCCGGCCGTTGCCGACGATGACCTCGGTCTCCGGGCCGATGACCAGGTCGGGGTGGACCCCGTCCATGGTGTCGGGGTTGCCGGCCTTGCCGAGCGCGGTGATCCGGCCGTCGCGGATGCCGATGTCGGCCTTGACGATGCCCCAGTGGTCGATGACCACGACGCCGGTGATCACGGTGTCGGGGGCGCCCTCGGCACGGGTGGTGCGGGCCTGGCCCATGGACTCCCGGATGACCTTGCCGCCGCCGAAGACGGCTTCCTCGCCGGCCCGGCCGGGGCCGCCGGAGCGGTCCTCCTCGATCTCGACGAGCAGGTCGGTGTCGGCGAGCCGGATGCGGTCGCCGGTGGTGGGGCCGAACAGGTCGGCGTAGACGGCGCGGTGCAGCTCAGGCACGGTCGCCTCCCTTGGTCTCGGCGTCGTCGAGGGATCCGGCGGTCTCGCCGCGCAGGCCGGGCACGATCCGGCGGCCGGCGATCGGCACCAGCTCGACCTCGACGGGGATGCCGGGCTCGAAGCGGACGGCGGTACCGGCGGCGATGTTCAGGCGCAGACCGCGGGCTGCGGCGCGGTCGAAGTCGAGGCCGGGGTTGGCCTCGGCGAAGTGGTAGTGCGAGCCGACCTGGACGGGCCGGTCGGCGGCGTTGAGGACGGTGAGGCGGGTGACGGGGCGGCCCTCGTTCAGGGGCACGGGCCCGTCCGCGTACAGGATCTCTCCGGGAATCATCGGTCGCGCCCGCCCTCAGACGATCGGGTCGTGGACGGTGACGAGCTTGGTGCCGTCCGGGAAGGTGGCCTCGACCTGGACGTCGTGGATCATCTCGGGGATGCCGTCCATGACCTCGTCGCGGGAGAGCACCTTGCGGCCGGTGGCCATCAGTTCCGCGACGGTCCGGCCGTCCCGGGCGCCCTCCAGGACGTGGACGGTGATGAGGGCGACGGCCTCGGGGTGGTTGAGCTTCACTCCGCGCGCCCGGCGCTTCTCGGCCACGTCGGCCGCGACATGGATGAGCAGGCGCTCCTGCTCATGGGGGCTGAGTTGCACGCTTCCACCTCACTGTCTCCGCCGGGTTGCCCCGGACAGCGACGGACCCTACCGATCTTCAACACACTGTTGAACTGCGGTGATGGGCCGTCCGGTCAGACATTGCACGTTAGGGCGGAAGTTTTTCCGGCTGGTTAACCGGTGCTTTGCGCATCCATGAGGAACGGCGGTATTCAGCCGTTCGGTCGACCGGGCTCCTGATGATGCGCGGCGATGCCGAAGCGACGCCGTTCGCCCGGGGCGGACGGAAGGTTCGCGAGATCGGCGACCGAGCTGATCACGGACTCCTCGGCCGGCTGGTCGAGCTCTTCGAGTCGCGCCAGGTCGGCGGCGGAGACGAGGGCGACGAGCGGCTTCCCGTGGCGGGTCACGACGACCCGTTCGCCGCCGTAGACGACGCGGTTGATCAGGTCGGCGAGCTCTGCGCGCGCTTGCGTCACCGGAATCTCATAGGCCATGCTCCTCATCTTACGGTCTGTACGTCCTGTACATTTTTTACAGACGGCAGGGCCGCGGAAGCGGCCCGCGGCAAGGAGGAGGAGCGTCATGCGACAACTGCTTCCGGAGTTCACCGAGCGCACGGCCTTCGGGACCCGCACGCTCGATCCGTACGCGAAGCTGCTCGAGGAACGGATCGTCTTCCTGGGCACGCCGGTCGACGAGATCGCGGCGGGCGACGTCATCGCCCAGTTCCTGCACCTCGACTACGCGTCCCCGGGGCAGCTGATCAGCCTCTACGTCAACTCCCCGGGCGGCTCGATCAGCGCCATGACCTCGATCTACGACACGATCAGCACGGTCTCCTGCGAGGTGGAGACCATCTGCCTCGGTCAGGCCGTCGGGCCGGCCGCGGTGCTGCTCGCGGCGGGTTCGCCGGGGCACCGGCTCGCACTGCCGGGCTCCCGGATCGTCCTTCAGCAGCCCTCGCTCGACGAGCCGTTGCAGGGGCAGCCCAGCGATCTGGACGTGCACGCCCGCGAATTGCTGCGGCAGCGGGAGCTGATCTCCGGGATGCTCGCCGAACACACCGGGCAGGAGCGGGGCCGGATCGAGGCCGACATCGACCGGACGACCGTGTTCGACGCTCCGGGCGCCCTCGCGTACGGCCTGGTCGACCACGTGATCCGCAGCCGCCGCGAAGGCGGGACCGCCGGCGCCGGGCGGGTGTGAGCCGGCCATGGTCCCGGAACTGCCGCCCCTGCCCGCACTCACGCGCGCCGAAGGCGAGTTCGTCGACGCGTACCTCGAAGTCGTCGATCTGCTGGGCCGGATCAATCCATCCAGGACCTCGCATACCTATGGGGCGCTACGGGCCGCCCAGGCCCTGGTCGGGCGGGCGACGGCGCTGCGGGAGGCGCTGACACTCATGCACGCGCGGGGCGAGAGCGAGGTGCACGCGGACACATTGGCCCGCGCACTGCAGGTGTTGGACGGAGAGCGGCGCGCCGCCCGGGTCACCATGCCCCGGCGCGAAGTGAGTTGACAGCAGGGCGTGTCGTGTCGAGGTCCACTCGGGCCAGCGGAACCGCAGAATCCGTCCCCCGTTCGGTGTAGTCGACGTATCGACATAGAGCTCAGCTATGTTGCGCAACAGGTGTACGCATCTGGCGGAACCGGGCCGTTCCACCCCTGGTGGCGGACTCGTCGGGCAAACCTCGGACGATCACCAAACCTGACTGTCCACCCGAATGGATCAGTCGTGAGGAGCCTCACATATCGCCGTTTCCACTCGGATTCCGGCCGGGGCGTGGGTCAAGATCCCTGTCGACGACAAGCCCCCGCCACCCGAGGCGGGGCGGTCCGGGCGGACGCCGAGTCCTGCCGCCGTCCCGGATGCCTGGTCGACAGGAGTGGATCGGCAGGAGTGGAGGACCCGAGCAACACGGGACGTCCGAGCGATCGGAGCCGTCCCTCGGGGTGAAGCCGCAGCCGCGGCCGGGCATCTTCGCCTGCCCGAACCCGACAGGTCATCCTTCACAGGCGGCTGACGAAGGGTTGCGCATGACTGCGCAGATTCATGTCCCGTCCCTGCTGTCCCGGGCCGGAGCCGTCTCGGCTCTCACCCTCGCCGCCGTCGGCGGCACGCTGCTCGCACCAGGAGCGGCGCCGGAGGCCCAGGCCGCGACCTCGTACGCCAACACGGCGTTGAACGTCGCCGCCTCGAAGAAGGGATCGCCCTACCGGTACGGCGCATCAGGCCCCAGCAGGTTCGACTGCTCGGGTCTCACGCTCTACTCGTACAAGAGGGCGGGCAAGACGCTGCCCCGCACCGCGCAGCAGCAGTACAACAACACACGCCACATCTCGGCGGCGAGCCGCCAGAAGGGGGACCTGGTCTTCTTCCACTCCGGCGGAAGGGTGTACCACGTCGGGATCTACGCGGGTAACAACGCGATCTGGCACTCGCCGAAGACCGGCTCGTGGGTGAAGCTCGACCGGATCTGGACCTCGAAGGTCTACTACGGCCGGGTGCGCTGACCCGTCGGACGGACCGATGAACCGGTCAGCCGGGTGCGCTGACCCCTCGTACGGACCGATGAACCGGTCAGCCGGCCAGCCGGCGAGTCGGCGGGTCGGTCCGTGCGTCAGCCGGGAACCGCCGCCGGCCAGGGCAGCTCGATCCACACGGTCTTGCCGCCCTCGGCCGTCGGCGTCACCGACAGCCGGCCGCCCGCCTCGGCGGTCAGCGAGCGGATGATCATCATGCCGCGGCCGTTGTCCTGCTGGACGGCCGCCGGCAGCCGCCTGGGCCAGCGGGGGTGGCTGTCCGTCACTCCGATGCGCAGCAGCTCGTCGCGCTCCAGACGGACGTCGATCGTGAAGGTGGGCGACTGCCCGAAGGTGTGCTGGACGGCGTTGGTGGCCAGCTCGGAGACGATGAGCCGGACCGCGTCGGCCGTGCCGGCGTCGTCTGCGGGGTCTCCGCCGTCACCGAGCCCCCAGGAGGCGAGCACCCCGACGACGTACCTCCGCGCGGTGGAGACCGATGCGGGGTCGCTCGGCAGCGTGACGGTTGCTTCCTGCAGGTCTGCCATGGCGACGCTGTCCCTTTCCCCTCCGGGCCCGGCCCGGGTTGCGCTTCGCGTCAGACTGCCACCGATCGTGCTGCCCTGGGCGGCGATCGACCAAGTTATACGGATATCTGTCGCCCGAAGCGGTGAACCGTGCGGCGGGCGACCGGACAGCCGCGCGACATCCCTTATGCGCCCCGCGCGCCCGGCGGAGCCGTCCGCACGATCGTGGTCACCGCGCGCTCGATCTCGGCGTCGGTGAGGTCCGCGCGGGCGGTCAGCCGGAGCCGGGAGATGCCGTCGGGGACGGACGGCGGGCGGAAGCAGCCGACGGAGAGGCCGGCTTCGCGGCAGGCGGCGGCCCAGTCGAGGGCCTCGTTCGGGCCGGGCGCGCGGACCGAGACCACGGCGGCGTCGGGGTGGGCGGCGGTGAGACCGGCCTCGGTGAGCAGCCGGTGCAGGGTGGTCGCGACCGTGCGGGCCCGGGCCGCGAGCCCCGGATCGGCGGCGATCAGCCGCAGGGCGGCCAGCGCGCCGCCCGCCGCGGCCGGGGCGAGGCCGGTGTCGAAGATGAAGGTACGGGCCGCGTTGACCAGGTGCTCGATCACCCGGGCCGGGCCGAGCACCGCACCGCCCTGGCTGCCCAGCGACTTGGACAGCGTCAGCGTCGCCACCACGTCCGGCGCGCCCGCGAGCCCCGCCTCGTGCAGTGCCCCGCGCCCGCCGTCGCCGAGGACCCCGAAGCCGTGCGCGTCGTCCACGACCAGGCCGGCGCCGTGCTCCCGGCAGGCCGCGGCGAGCTCCGGGAGTGGCGCCCGGTCACCGTCGACGGAGAAGACGGAGTCGCTGACCGCGAGGGCGCGGCGGCCCGGGTACGCGGCGAGCGTCTTCGCGACGGCCTCCGGGTCGGCGTGCGGCACCACCGCGGTCTCGGCGCGCGCGAGCCGGCAGCCGTCGACGATGGAGGCGTGGTTGGCGGCGTCGGAGACGATCAGCCCGTCCCGGTCGGACAGGGCGGTGAGCGCGGCCAGGTTGGCGGCGTAGCCGGAGGAGAGGACGAGCGCCGCCTCGAATCCGCAGAAGTCGGCGAGTTCGCGCTCCAGGCGGGCGTGCAGCCGGGTCGAGCCGGTGACGAGCCGGGAGCCGGTGGCGCCCGCGCCCCAGCGGAGCGCCGCCTGGGCCGCCGCCCCGGTGACCTCCGGATGGCGGGTCAGGCCCAGGTAGTCGTTGCTCGCGAGGTCGAGCAGCTCGGATTCGGCGGCCCGGGGCCGCAGCGTCCGTACGAGACCGGCCTGCGCGCGCTGCCGCGCGGCGGCCTCGGTCCAGTCGAAGGCGGCCGGGCGCGGGGCCGGCGCCTCCCCGGAGGACGACGGGTCCACGGCGTACGACGGCATGGCAGATCCTTTTGTAGGCAGCGCACAGACCCTAACCGGCCGCGGCCGAGGTCAGGGTGTGGTCATACACACACCTCAAACGGGGCCGTTTGTTCAGATCCTCCTTGGCCGCGGGGTGTGCCGTAGGCCAGGATCAGCCCTTATGGACCTGCTGAACACCCTGGTGGAGAAGGGGCTGCGGCGCGAGTCGCCGACCCGTGAAGAAGCGCTCGCCGTGCTGGCGACCTCCGACGACGAACTGCTCGATGTGGTGGCCGCGGCCGGCAAGGTGCGCCGCCAGTGGTTCGGGCGCCGGGTGAAGCTCAACTATCTCGTCAACCTGAAGTCCGGGCTCTGCCCCGAGGACTGCTCCTACTGCTCGCAGCGTCTCGGCTCCAAGGCCGAGATCCTCAAGTACACGTGGCTGAAGCCCGAGGAGGCGTCGCAGGCCGCCGCGGCCGGTGTGGCCGGCGGCGCCAAGCGGGTCTGCCTGGTGGCGAGCGGCCGCGGCCCGACGGACCGGGACGTCGACCGGGTCGGCAAGACCATCGAGGCGATCAAGGAGCAGAACGAGGGCGTGGAGGTCTGCGCCTGCCTCGGTCTGCTCTCCGACGGCCAGGCCGAGCGGCTGAAGGCGGCCGGCGCCGACGCGTACAACCACAACCTCAACACGTCCGAGGGGACGTACGGGGACATCACGACCACGCACACCTACGCGGACCGCGTGGACACCGTGACGAAGGCGCACGCCGCCGGTCTGTCCGCCTGCTCCGGTCTGATCGCGGGCATGGGCGAGAGCGACGAGGACCTGGTCGACGTCGTGTTCGCGCTGCGCGAGCTGGACTCCGACTCGGTGCCGGTCAACTTCCTCATCCCCTTCGAGGGCACCCCGCTCGCCAAGGAGTGGAACCTCACCCCGCAGCGCGCGCTGCGGATCCTCGCCATGGTGCGGTTCGTCTGCCCGGACGTCGAGGTCCGGATCGCGGGCGGCCGCGAGGTGCACCTGCGCACGATGCAGCCGCTGGCGCTGCACATCGCCAACTCGATCTTCCTCGGCGACTACCTGACGAGCGAGGGCCAGGCCGGCCAGGCCGACCTGGACATGATCGCCGACGCGGGCTTCGAGGTGGAGGGCGCGGGCACGACGACGCTGCCGGCGCACCGGGCCGATGTGGCGGCGGCCGCGGCGGGCGGCTGCGGCTCGCACGCGGAGGCTGCCGGCGGCTGCGGTTCGCACGCGGAGGCCGGCGCGGGCTGCGGTTCGCACGCCGAGGCCGGTGGCGGCTGCGGGCCGTGCGGTGGCGGCGCGGTGGCCGAGGCGGCTCCGGCGGCCTCCGAGGCCCGTACGGACCTGGTCGCGGTGCGCCGCCGCGGCGCCGGCACGGACCTCGCCCCGAACGCGTAGTCCCCATGCGCAACGACGAACTCCTCGACCTGGACCGGGCGCACGTCTGGCATCCGTACGGTCCCATGCCGGGCCGTACGGACCCGCTGGTCGTCGCGTCCGCGTCCGGGGTACGGCTCCGGCTCGCCGAACCCGCCGAGGGGCGGGACGAGTTGGTCGACGGCATGTCCTCGTGGTGGTCGGCCGTCCACGGCTACAACCACCCCGTCCTGAACGAGGCGGTCCGCGGCCAGCTGGACCGGATGAGCCACGTCATGTTCGGCGGGCTGACCCACGAGCCGGCCGTCCGGCTCGCCGCGCGGCTCGTCGAGATCACCCCGGAGCCGCTGCGGCACGTCTTCCTCAGCGACTCCGGCTCGGTCGCGGTCGAGGTCGCCGCGAAGATGTGCCTCCAGTACTGGCGCTCCGTCGGCCGCCCCGCCAAGCAGCGCCTGCTGACCTGGCGCGGCGGCTACCACGGCGACACCTGGACGCCCATGTCCGTCTGCGACCCCGAAGGCGGCATGCACGAGCTGTGGACCGGCGTGCTGCACAAGCAGGTGTTCGTGGGCGCCCCGCCGGCGGCGTACGAGGAGTCGTACGCCGACGAGCTCCGCGCCGCGATCGCCCGCCACGCGGACGAGGTGGCCGCGGTCATCGTCGAGCCCGTCGTGCAGGGCGCCGGCGGCATGCGTTTCCACGCGCCCGAGTACCTCCGCGTCCTGCGGGAGGCGTGCGACGAGCACGACGTCCTGCTCGTCTTCGACGAGATCGCCACCGGCTTCGGCCGGACCGGCGCGCTCTTCGCCGCGGACCACGCGGGCGTCGCTCCGGACGTGATGTGCCTGGGCAAGGCGCTGACCGGCGGCTATCTGTCGATGGCGGCGACGCTCTGCACGAGTCGAGTGGCGGAGGGCATCTCGCGCGGCGAGGTGCCGGTGCTCGCCCACGGCCCGACGTTCATGGGCAACCCGCTGGCCTCGGCGGTCGCGCTCGCCTCCATCGACCTGCTCCTCGGGCAGGACTGGCAGGTCGAGATCAAGCGGATCGAGGCCGGTCTGCGGGCCGGGCTCGCGGGCGTGGCCGACCTGCCGGGGGTACGGGACGTGCGCGTCCTCGGCGCGATCGGCGTCGTCCAGCTCGACCACGACGTCGACATGGCGGCGGCGACGCGGGCGGCGGTGCGCGAGGGCGTGTGGCTGCGGCCCTTCCGCGACCTCATCTACACGATGCCGCCGTTCGTGACGGGGGACGAGGACGTGGCGCGGATCTGCACGGCGGTGCGGGAGGCGGCGCGGGCGGGCTGAGAGGCCGCGCGTCTCCGGCCGTGCGGGGCTCCCGTCCCGCACGGCCGGCCCCGTCCACGCCCCCCGCTTCCCCCCTTACGTACAAAGGACATTCCATGAGCATCATCGTCATCACCGGCACCGGCACCGAGGTCGGCAAGACCGTCGTGACCGCCGCTCTCGCCGCCACCGCCACCTCCGCGGGGCGTTCCGTCGCCGTCCTCAAGCCCGCCCAGACCGGCGTCGGGCCCGGCGAGCCCGGTGACGCCGACGACGTCGCGCGTCTGTCCGGCGCCGCGACCACCGCCGAACTCGCCCGTTTCCCCGAGCCGTTGGCGCCGGGGACGGCGGCCCGGCGCGCCGGCATGGCGCCGGTGCGGCCGGCCGAGGTCGCCGACGCCGCGCGGAAGCTGGCCGAGGAGCACGACCTGGTCCTCGTCGAAGGCGCCGGAGGGCTGCTCGTGCGGTTCGACGAGGACGGCGGGTCGCTCGCCGACGCGGCGGCGCTGCTCGGCGCGCCGGTGCTCGTCGTCGCGCAGGCGGGGCTCGGGACGCTCAACACGACCGAGCTGACGGCGGAGGCGCTGCGGGCGCGCGGGATCGAGCAGCTGGGCGTGGTCGTGGGCAGCTGGCCCGAGGAGCCGGGCCTGGCGGAGCGCTGCAATCTGACGGATCTGCCGGAGGTGGCGGGCGCGCCGCTGCTCGGCGTGGTGCCGGCGGGCGTGGGGGCGCTGGACCCGGAGGCGTTCCGGGCGGCCGCGCCGACCTGGCTGGCGCCCTCGCTCGGCGGCACGTACGAGGTCTGACGCGCCGACACCGCAACCCCCGTGCCCCTACGCTGGCGCCATGCGCGCTCGTGTTCAGGAGATCGTCTTCGACTGCGCCGCCCCGGCCCCCCTCGTGCGGTTCTGGGCGGCGCTCCTCGGCGGGACACCGGTCGACCGGAGCCCGGAGTGGTCGTACGTGGACCCGCCCGGGTTCGTGCGGCTCGCGTTCCAGCGGGTGCCGGAGGGCAAGGCCGTGAAGAACCGGGTCCACCTGGACGTGGAGGTGGCCGACCCGGACGCGGCGGCGGCCGAGGCGCTCGCGTGGGGAGCGCGGCGCTCGGGCGGGATCGTGACGGACGAACAGGGATCGTTCCAGGTCATGCACGATCCCGAGGGCAACGAGTTCTGCTTCGTGACCGGGTAGGTTCACCGGGTAGTTTCGGAGGGCAGACATCGTCAACGAGGGGGTCGCACCGTGGTGTTACCGTTCCGATTCGCCGTCAACATGCTGGAGCAGGCCGGCACGGGAAGCGAGTGGCGGGCCCGCTGCGCCCGCGCGGAGGAGCTCGGTTACGACCTGATCCTGGTCCCCGACCACCTCGGCATGCCCGCCCCGTTCCCCTCCCTGGTGGCGGCCGCGCAGGCCACCACCCGCACCCGGGTGGGCACGTTCGTGCTCAACTCGGGTTTCTGGAACCCGTCGTTGCTGGCCCGTGAGGTGGCGACGACGGCCGCGCTGACCGACGGCCGGCTCGAACTCGGCCTCGGTACGGGCTATGTGCCGGCGGAGCACGAGCAGGCGGGCATCCCGTTCCTGCCGCCGCGCGAGCGGGTCGACCATCTCGCCCGCACCGTCGAGGAGTTGACCGGCGAGCTGGCGCACGTACCGCTGCTGATCGGCGGGAACGGCAACCGGGTGCTGCGGCTCGCCGCCCGGCATGCCGCCGTGATGGCCTTCTCGGGCGGCCGCTTCGACGGCGACACGCCCACCGTGCTCACGGCCGAGGAGCTGGCGGCGCGCGTCGAGGCGTACGCGCGCTTCGAGAAGGAGGCCGGGCGGGAGACGCCCGCGGAGCGCAATCTGCTGATCCAGCGGGTCGTGGTGACCGAGGACCGGGCCGCGGCGGCCGCCGAGTTCCGCCCGCACGTCCCGTACCTCACCGAGGAGCAGGTCCTGGACCTGCCGATCCTCGCGGCCGGCACGGTCCGGGAGATCGCCGACCGGCTGCTCGACCTGCGCGAGCGGCTCGGGATCTCGTACTTCACCGTGCTCGACCACTCGATGGAGGCGTTCGGCCCGGTGATCGCGGAGCTGCGCGGCGCGTAGCGCGTTCCGTCAGGTGAAACGCGGTCGACAAGCCGAGCCGGCCGGTAGTGGGATGACGGTCATGGACGATCTTCGGATACGGGCCGCGGTCGCGGCCGACATCGACGCCGTGCTCGCCTTCTGGCGGATCGCGGCCGAGGGCACGAGCATCAGCGACGACCGGGCCGGGGTGGCCCGGCTCGTCGACCGCGATCCGGACTCCCTGCTGCTCGCGGAGCGGGGCGGCGAGCTGGTCGGCACGGTGATCGCCGGCTTCGACGGCTGGCGCTGTCATCTCTACCGGCTCGCCGTCCATCCGGACCATCGCCGGCGCGGCATCGGCGGCGCGCTGCTCGCGGCCGCCGAGGAGCGTTTCGTACGGCTCGGCGGCCGGCGCGCGGACGCGATGGTGCTCGACCGCAACGATCTCGGGCAGGCCGCGTGGCGGGCGGCGGCGTACGGCCCCGAGCAGCAGTGGACGCGCTGGGTGAAGCCGCTGCCGACCCGCACCGCCTGAGCACTTTGCCGATCCTTTACCATGGAGGCCAGAACCGATCCTCCTACCGAAAGGTGTGAGCGTCCGCCCATGGGCGAGCCTCCCAGTAGCCGTACCGCCCGCCGACACCGCGCGGTCCTCCCTCCCCTGACTGATCATGGGATTCGTCGAGGGACGGAGGTGAAGAACCGATGACCGAGGTACTGCTGCTCGTCGTGGCGCTGCTCCTCGCCCTCGCCTGCGGTGCGTTCGTCGCGGCCGAGTTCTCGCTGACCACCGTCGAGCGGGGCGAGCTCGAAGCCGCCGCCGAGCGCGGTGAGCGGGGCGCCGCCGGTGCCCTGAAGGCCGTCAGGACGCTCACCCTCCAGCTCTCCGGCGCCCAGCTCGGCATCACCGTCACCAATCTGGTCGTCGGCATGCTCTCCGAGCCCTCGATCTCGAAGCTGATCCGCGGCCCGCTCGAGGATCTCGGCCTGTCCGAGTCGGTCGCCTCCTCCGTGGCCCTGGTCCTCGGCACCGCGCTGTCGACGGTCGTCCTGATGGTCGTCGGCGAGCTGGTCCCCAAGAACTGGGCGATCTCCTCGCCGCTCGCCGTCGCCAAGGTGGTGGGCACCCCGCAGCGGATCTTCACCGCCGCGTTCAAGCCGCTGATCAGCCATCTCAACAACACCGCCAACCGGTCCGTGCGCCGGCTCGGCCTGGAGCCCACCGAGGAGCTGGCCTCCGCCCGCTCCCCGCAGGAGCTGGTCGCCCTGGCCCGCCACTCCGCCAAGGAGGGCGCCCTGGAGGCCGACACCGCCGAGCTGTTCGTGCGCACCCTCAACCTGGCCGGGCTGACCGCGGAGAACGTGATGACCCCACGCGTCCAGCTCACCGCCCTCGAGGTGCACGCCACCGCCGAGGACGTCGCCAACGCGACCCGCGCGACCGGCCTGAGCCGCTTCCCCGTCTACCGCGGCAACCTGGACACGGTCGTCGGCATCGCGCACATCAAGGACGTGCTCGCGATACCGGCCGAGGACCGCCCGCGCCGCCCGGTCGGCGACGTGCTGCGGGAGCCGCTGCTCGTGCCCGAGAGCCTGACCGTGGACAAGCTGCTCGACCGGCTGTCCGGCCGGCAGACCATGGCCGTCGTCATCGACGAGTACGGCGGCACGGCCGGCGTGGCCACCCTGGAGGACATCGTCGAGGAGGTCGTCGGCGAGGTGCGCGACGAGCACGACCCGCACGAGACGCCCGACCTCGCCCCCGCGGGCGAGGACGCCGACGGCCGCACGCTGTGGTCGGCGGACGGCGCGGCCCGCACCGACCAGCTGGCGGCCATCGGCCTGCGGCTGCCGGAGGGCCCGTACGAGACCCTGGCGGGCGTGCTCGCCACCGAACTCGGCCGCATCCCGGCCAACGGCGACAGCGTGGAGCTGGCCGGCTGGCGGCTCGACGTCGTGGACGCCTCCGGACGGCGGGCGGCCCGGGTGCTGCTGCACGCCCCGCTCCGCCGCACCGGCGACCCGGACGAGGAGGCCGGCCGATGACCGCGATCCAGCTTCTCGTCGGTCTGCTGACCCTCGTCGTCAACGCCTTCTTCGTCGGCGCCGAGTTCGCCCTGATCTCCGTGCGCCGCAGCCAGATCGAACCGCTCGCGGACGCCGGCAACCGGCGGGCCCGCAGCGTCATCTGGGGCCTCGAACACGTCTCGGCGATGCTCGCGGCCGCCCAGCTCGGCATCACGCTGTGCACCCTGGTGCTCGGCATCGTGGCCGAGCCGGCCATCGCACACCTGCTCGAACCGCTCTTCGACGCCATCGGCGTCTCGGAGAGCCTGGTGCACCCGGTCTCGTTCGTGATCGCCCTGACGGTCGCCACGTATCTGCACATGCTGCTCGGCGAGATGGTCCCGAAGAACGTCGCCCTCGCCGAGCCGAGCAGGACCGCGCTGGTGCTCGGCCCGCCGCTGGTGACGCTGGCACGGGCGCTGCGCCCGGTGATCTTCGCGGTGAACGCCTTCGCCAACGGGATCCTGAAGCTGCTGCGGGTCGAGGTGAAGGGCGAGGTCGCGGCCACCTTCTCGGACGACGAGCTGGCCCGGATGGTCACCGACGCCGGTGACGCCGGACTGCTCGACGACCGGGCCGCCGAGCGGCTGCACGACGCCCTGGAGCTGGGCCGCCGCCCGGTGCGGGACGTCGTGATGCCGGTGGACAAGGTCGTGCACGCGCAGGTGGGCACGACCCCGGAGGAGCTGGAGGCGCTGTCGGCGCGGTCGGGGTTCTCGCGCTTCCCCGTCGTCGACGAGGGCCGCCGGATCCTCGGCTATCTGCACGTGAAGGACGCCCTGGACGTCACCCCGCGCGACCAGCCCTTCCCGGTGTCGGCGATGCGGCCGATCGCCCGGGTGCGGGCGGCGACCCCGCTGGACGACGTCCTGACGGCGATGCGGCGCAGCCGGACCCATCTCGCCGCCGTCACCGACGACGCCGAGGACGGCAGGCTGACCGGCCTGGTGACGATGGAGGACGTGCTGCGGGAGCTGGTGGGGCGGCCCTCCGCCCCGTAAGAGCGCCGCACGAAGGGCCCGGGAGAGATCCCGGGCCCTTCGGCGTCCCGGAACGCGGTCCGTCCCGGGGCGCGGTCCCGTCTGGGAGCGCGGTCCCGGGCCGCCGGTCGGCTGAGCGGCCCGCGCCCGGTCCATACCGCGCGGTACGATCGCTGGGCCATGGAGATGAATGCCACCTACACCAGTCTGGTCGCCGTGGGCGACAGCTTCACCGAGGGCATGTCGGATCTGAAGCCCGACGGCTCCTACGGGGGCTGGGCCGATCTGCTCGCCGGGCGGCTCGCCGCCCGGACACCCGGCTTCCGGTACGCCAACCTCGCCGTGCGCGGCAAGCTGATCGGCCAGATCGTCGACGAGCAGGTGGAGACTGCGGCGGCCATGAAGGCCGACGTCGTCACGCTCGTCGGCGGGCTCAACGACACCCTGCGCCCCAAGTGCGACATGGGCCGGGTGCGCGGCCTGCTCGGCGAGGCCGTCGAGCGGCTCGCCCCGTCCTGCGGACAGCTCGTCCTGATGCGCAGCCCCGGCCGCAACGGCCCGGTCATGGAGCGTTTCCGGCCGCGCATGGAGGAGCTCTTCGCCTACGTGGACGAGCTCGCCGCCCGGCACGGCGCGCTGGTCGTCGACCTGTACGGCGCTCCCGCGCTCGGCGACCCGCGCCTGTGGGACGTGGACCGGCTCCATCTCACCGGCGAGGGCCATCGCCGGGTGGCCGAGGCGGTGTGGCAGACCCTGGGCCTGCCGGCCGAGGACGACTGGCGCTCCCCGCTGCCGCCGACCGCGCGCCTGGGCTGGCTGGACCGGCGGGTGGCCGACGCCCGCTTCGCGAAGGAGCATCTGGGACCGTGGATCGGCCGCCGGCTGACCGGCCGTTCCTCGGGCGACGGCCGCCCGCCGAAGCGCCCGGAGCTGCTGCCGTACGAGGGCCCGGCGGTCTGACGGCCCGCCTGGCGCCCGCCTGGCGCCCGCCTGGCGGGACGGCCCGGCCGGGTCGCGCCCGTCCCGCGGTGCGACGTGACGCCCGTCTCGTAGCAAGCTCCAGCCCGGACCGCGGCGCTGGCCTGCAGAAATCGCCAGTAGAATCTGGACACGTGACAGCTGTGACTGCGAAGCCCCGCATCCCCAACGTCCTGGCCGGCCGCTACGCCTCCGCGGAGCTCGCCGTCCTCTGGTCCCCCGAGCAGAAGGTGAAGCTGGAGCGCCGGCTGTGGCTCGCCGTGCTGCGTGCCCAGAAGGACCTCGGGATCGAGGTGCCGGACGCGGCGCTCGCCGACTACGAGCGCGTGCTCGACGACGTCGACCTGGCGTCGATCGCCGAGCGCGAGAAGGTCACCCGGCACGACGTGAAGGCCCGGATCGAGGAGTTCAACGCTCTCGCCGGCCACGAGCACGTCCACAAGGGCATGACGTCCCGCGACCTCACCGAGAACGTCGAGCAGCTGCAGATCCGGCTCTCGCTCGAGCTCATGCGGGACCGCACGGTCGCCGTCCTCGCCCGCCTCGGCAAGCTGTCCGCCGAGTACGGCGAGCTGGTCATGGCCGGCCGCTCGCACAACGTGGCCGCCCAGGCCACCACCCTCGGCAAGCGCTTCGCGACCGCCGCCGACGAGCTGCTCGTGGCGTACGGACGCCTGGAGGAGCTGCTCGGCCGTTACCCGCTGCGCGGCATCAAGGGCCCCGTCGGCACGGCCCAGGACATGCTGGACCTGCTCGGCGGCGACGCCGGCAAGCTGGCCGACCTGGAGCAGCGGATCGCCGCGCACCTCGGCTTCGCGCACGCCTTCACCTCGGTCGGCCAGGTCTACCCGCGCTCGCTCGACTACGACGTGGTCACCGCCCTGGTGCAGCTGGCCGCCGCCCCGTCGTCGATCGCCAAGACGATCCGCCTGATGGCCGGCCACGAGCTGGTCACCGAGGGCTTCAAGCCCGGCCAGGTCGGCTCCTCCGCGATGCCGCACAAGATGAACACCCGCTCCTGCGAGCGCGTCAACGGCCTCATGGTCATCCTGCGCGGCTACGCGTCGATGACCGGTGAGCTGTCGGGCGACCAGTGGAACGAGGGCGACGTCTCCTGCTCCGTCGTGCGCCGCGTGGCCCTGCCGGACGCGTTCTTCGCGCTCGACGGTCTCCTGGAGACCTTCCTGACCGTGCTCGACGAGTTCGGCGCCTTCCCGGCCGTCGTCGCCCGCGAGCTCGACCGCTACCTGCCGTTCCTCGCCACGACCAAGGTCCTCATGGCCTCGGTGCGCGCCGGCGTGGGCCGCGAGGTCGCCCACGAGGCCATCAAGGAGAACGCCGTGGCCTCCGCCCTCGCCATGCGCGAGCAGGGCGTCGAGCGCAACGAGCTGCTCGACAAGCTGGCCGCCGACGAGCGGATCCCGCTGGACCGCGCCCAGCTCGACGAGCTGATGGCCGACAAGCTCTCCTTCACGGGCGCCGCCGCCGACCAGGTCGCCGCCGTGGTCTCCCGCATCGAGGAGATCGTGAAGGCGAACCCGGAGGCCGCCGGCTACACCCCCGGCGCGATCCTCTGACCCGGACTCCCCGGTTCACCAGGCTGTGGGTGAGCGTCGAGGACGGCCTGGCCGCGGTGTGCCTCGCCAACGCCACCTCCGGCCCC
>NZ_JBSGIW010000078.1:0-41559 GCF_053605265.1 Streptomyces sp. NPDC003943
CGTTCGTGTCCTCGCGCCGCTGCTCGCCGCCCTCCTCCTCGACGATCTGCTTGATTCCGGGCTTCGCTCAGGGGGTCACGGGTTGATGCCGTCGTACTGGAGGACCCGGTAGGCGGTGGTCTGCTTGTTCGCGTCCGAGGACCACTGCGACACGATCAGGGTCAGCGAGGTCGCACTCGCACTTCCCGGGTGGATGTATCCGCCGTACAGGAACGGCAGTTGGGGCTTGCCCCAGTGGCTGATCGGCCAGGAGGCGTTCCCGACGATCTGCACCTTGGGTGCCGACCAGACGGCGTCGGGCCGGGCGGCGGTGCGGGTGCAGATCGAGTAGTCCGCCACGTCGAGGTAGCTCATGCAGTACCTGCCGCCGATGCGCTTCACGGAGAACTCGCCGATGTTGTTGCCGGAGAGGATGACCGACGGGCCGACGTCCCTGGTCCACTGCCAGCGGCCGTCCAGGTAGGCCCAGTTCTCCTGCGCGCCGAAGTTGCCCGCCCGGAACTCGTCCGGCGTGATCCGGAACAGCTGGATCGCGCCGCCGTCCGCCGTGTTCTTGTGTCCGCCGTTCCAGCGCTTGGAGAAGATGTACAGGTAGCCGTTGTCGATGCCCGCGAACGACCACATGCCGTACATGCTCTGGTTGGCGCCGAGGCGGTCACCGGGCCAGTGGTAGGGGTAGTCGTGCCAGGTCACGCCGTGGTCGTCGGAGTAGGCCACGCCGGACATCAGCGACCCGTCCCACCCGGCGGGCGGGTCCCAGGTGAACACCGAGGTGTACTGGATGTAGGTGCGGCCGCCGAACTCGATGCAGTCGTTGGGGATGCGGGAGACCTCGGTGTCGCCGTAGCCGTTGTCCTCGTTGTGCCGGTAGTCGAAGAGCTGGCCCGCCGCGCCGCCCGTGGGCATCGCCCAGGTGAAGGAGATCGGTGTGGCGCCCGAGCTGTCGAAGTTCGCCTGGTTCAGCATCACCGGGGAACCGATCCAGTCACCGGTCTGCCGTGGCCCCGTCCAGCTGTCCCCGAAGACGTAGCCCCACGTGCCGTCGTGCTCCCGGAAGTACGGAATGCCGAGGTCGCCCGAGACCAGCCCCTGCGCGCTCGCCGAGTCCCCGGGCTGTTCGCACAGCGGGGTGCCGACCTGCCCCGCCAGGGCGACGCCCCGGGTTCCGCGCGGCACGGCGGACGCGGCCCCCGGCGCGGCCACGGCCAGTCCCGCGCCCACCGCGAGGCCCATGCCGGCCCTCAGCGCGGTCCGTCTGCTGGGCACGTGGCCGGGCTGGGACGGGTTCGTCATCTCTCGGTCCTCCATGGTCACGACCAGCTCCGGTTCGCTTCGCTTTCTGCGCACGGGACCTCTCCCTCGTACCGAGTCGAGTACGCGGCGGCGTGGTCCGCCGTCGGCGACCCGCAAGGTAGCCAGGGGCGCACGGCGTGAGGCATCCGGAACGTTACGGGTTTCGCCCCTCCTCCCCCACGGTTAGCAGCCAGAAGCCTTACGCGGCACAGGCGCACCGCTACGGATCCGTTGCGGGGGTGGCGCTGTGCGCGTGCTGGCGGGAATCGGCACCGGATGCCGGTTCCGGAACCGGATGCCGGGTCCGGAACCGGGTGCCGGTCAGCGTGGGTTGCCCCGCGCCTTCAGCGGGGTCGTCGGGAGTTCCGGGGCGGGCAGCGGGGCGCCGGGGTAGCCCTTCACCTCGCCGAAGCGGTCGCCGGACATCCAGTCCTCCCGCGCCTGCCGGATCTCCTCGTCCGTGCGGGCGATGAAGTTCCACCACATGATGATCTCCTCCTCGAACGGCGTGCCGCCGAGCAGCACCACCCGCGCGCGCTCCGCGGACTCGTTGGTGACGGTCAGCGTGGTGCGTCCGGTGCCGGCGTAGCCCAGTTCGGCAGGGCGCAGCAGGGTGCCGTCGAGGCGTACGTCGCCCTCGTCGACGAGCAGGCCGTGCTCGAACTCCGGGTCGACGGCGAGGGTGACGGACGCGCCGGGGTCGAGGAGGAGTTCGGCGCCGAGCAGCGGGGTGAAGGTGCGCACGGGAGAGGTGTCGCCGGCGAGCGTGCCGAGGAAGACCCTGATGTCGGCGCCGTCGACGCGGAGCGGCTTCGGGGCGTGGTGCTGGAAGTCGCGCGGGGCGTGGCGGTGTTCGCCGGGGAGGGCCACCCACAGCTGGACGCCGTGCAGGACGGTGGTGTCGGGGGTGGAGACCTCGGTGTGGGCGATGCCGTGGCCGCCGGTCATGAGGTTGAGTTCGCCGGGCCGCACGAAGGCGTGGGTGCCGAGGCTGTCGCGGTGCTCGATCTCGCCGCTGAACAGCCAGCTGACCGTCTGCAGGCCGGTGTGCGGATGGGGGGCCACGTCCATGCCGCCGGAGTCGGCGACCCGGTCGGGGCCGTAGTGGTCGGCGAAGCACCAGGCTCCGATGAGTGTCCGGGACCGCTGTGGCAGTGTGCGCCGTACGGTCATCGCTCGCGGTCCGCCCAGCGGGACGTCCCGGGCGGTGAGGATCTCGACCTCCGCGTCGCCCATTTCCCGACCCCTCTCACTTCTCGGCCAGTTGCCCAGCCGCCTAGTTTCATTTTCAACAATCATGGGTGATGATAGCCGCGAAGACGAGCGAAGGAGCAACAGGTGAGCGACGACAGCACCCTGGCCCCGGTGGCCACGCGC
This sequence comes from Streptomyces sp. NPDC003943, assembly GCF_053605265.1. Taxonomy (NCBI): domain Bacteria; kingdom Bacillati; phylum Actinomycetota; class Actinomycetes; order Kitasatosporales; family Streptomycetaceae; genus Streptomyces; species Streptomyces sp. NPDC003943. Next base: position 2,671 of record NZ_JBSGIW010000078.1, read on the forward strand.
ACCGGGCGGGTCTACCTCGACAAGCAGAGCCCCGCCGCGTACCAGGCGCTGGTGAAGACGGCCGAGACCGTCCGCACCACCGCCGCCGAGGCGGGCCTCGACCGCATCCTGGTGGAGCTGGTCAACCTGCGCGTGTCGCAGCTCAACGGCTGCGCCTCCTGCCTCGACGTGCACACCAGGGCCGCGCTGCGGGCCGGCGAGACCACCCGGCGCCTCGGCGTGCTCGCCGCCTGGCGGGACACCGAGCTGTTCACCCCGCGCGAGCGCGCGGCCCTCGCCCTGGCGGAGGCCACGACGCACCCGGCGGACGCCCTCGCCCAGGAGCGGGCGTACGCCGACGCCCGCGAGGTCCTGGACGACGACGAGCTCTCCGCGGTGCTCTGGGTCGCCATCACCATCAACGCGTTCAACCGGGTCTCGATCCTCAGCAAGCACCCGGTCCGCGAGACCGCGACGGCCCTGCGCTGAGCCCCGGGGCACCCACCTAGGGTGCGGCGGCCCAGCCCGCGGCCGGCACGGAGAGGCGCCACAACACCGCCGCGCCGGAGAGGAGCAGGGCCAGCGTCACGCCCAGGGCCACGGAGATCCCGGCCTTGAGGAGCGCGGCGCCCATCAGGGCGCCGAGGAACATCGCCAGGACGTTGAGGACGCGCCGGCCGCCCGGGGCGGAGTCCGCGGCGATGCCGGTCAGGGTCATGGTCAGCACGGTCGTGACGAGGTGGGGCACCCTGAGTCGCCGGGCCACCGCGTTCTGCAGGCCCATGGCGAGGGCGAGCAGCACGATCAGGGTGTACTCGACGCTGGTGCCCACCCGCTCGTACGTGCCGTCACGCACGCCGTGCGCCGCGCCGGCGATGCCGAGCGCCACCGCGACCAGCACCGCCTGTACGGCCATGGCCGAGGCGAGCAGCCTGCCGCGGTGCGCCCCGAACCGCAGCCGCCCGCCGAACCGCAGCCCGAAGCGACCGCCGATCGCCGCGCCCGCCAGGAACGACGCCAGCGCGGCGGCGGACGCGGGCGCGGACAGCTCCTCGCCGCCGGCCAGCGCGAAGCCGAGGAACACCACGTTGCCGGTCATGTTGGCGACGAAGACGTGCCCGAGCCCGAGGAAGCTCACCGCGTCCACCAGCCCCGTCACGACCGCCAGGGCCAGCAGGACCGGCGGGAGCGGCCCGTGCCGGTCCCCCTTCGGAGGGACCAGTGTGCGGGCCGCCTGCACCAGCAGCGTACGCATTCCCGGATGCTCCTTCCGCGACGACAGCGACAGCCGCGGCCTTGGACTCCGCTCCCGAGGGCCGCCTCCTGACGGTCAGTCGACCGCCGGGAGGCTGTCCATGAAGGAGGACACCGAGAAGACCGCGCGGCCGGGGCCCGCCGGGCCGTAGCCGGGCGGCGAGCTGAGGCCGTGGGACTCCATGGTCGCGCGGTACGCGTCCAGAAGCCGGATGTGGTACTCCAGCGGCGCGCCCGCCGGGTTGGCCTTGCCGAGCGGGGTGGTGGGCTCGGGGCACCAGGTGGTGAAGCGGGGCGTGATGCCCCGGGACATGAAGTACTCCAGGCCCTCCGTCGTCGACGCGATGGCCTCGTCGACCGTCGTGAAACCGAAGGGCTCGGCCATCTCCACGCCCGCCACGAAGTTGGGGATGACGTTGCGCGGGCCGAAGACCTCCGCGGAGTCGAGGATGCGGCGGTGCCACTCGTCGCGGCCCACGTAGCGCTCCTTGCCCGGGCAGTACAGCTCGAACAGGCGCTTGTCCCACACCTCGTAGTTGGGGTGGTAGATCTGGATGCCGTAGTCCTTGAAGCGCTGCACGTCGGCCTTGGGCAGCGCCTGGGCGACGACCTTGCCGATCCAGCGGCCGGGGAAGCGCTCCTCGATGGCCTCGGCGTACTGGCCGTAGAAGTCGGCCTCGTCCTTGCCGCCGATGTGCGAGGTGACGGCGCCGCCGGTGAGCGTGTACGCGGTCGAGGCGCCGGCCGTGTCGTACCTGTCGATGATCTCCAGCGCCTCCAGGACCTCCTCGACCGGCTTCACACCGGTGTAGGGGCGTCCGGCCGCCTTGTGCTGGCGCCAGTTGTGGTTGATGTCGCAGTACTGGCACTCCTCCTTGGCGCCGAAGTACTGGCACACCCGGAAGACCGTCAGATAGACGAGGTAACCCCACTGGATGGTGGGGGCCACCTCCATCACGGACTTCCCGTTGGAGAGCGTGTGCCGGTAGTACTCGGGCATCGGCGGCAGGCCGACGTCCGCGATCCGGCGGCCGTCGAGGTAGAGCCCCAGCATCCCGTCCTCGCCCGCGGCGACCCGGTACGGCGACGCCGGGTTCACCCGGACGGAGACCACCGTGCGGCGCAGCTCGTACGGGCCGCCGGTGAGCACGATCTCCTCCGGCGGGCGGCGCAGCGCGGCCTCGCCCAGCTCGGGCAGGGTGCGGTGGTCGAAGGAGAAGATGAAGTACGACTTCGGCTTGACCTCACCGGACGCCTCGTCGCCCGAGTCGGTGAGCGCCGAGTCGTCGAACGCGATGCCACCGCGCAGCAGGTCCTCCTTGATCACCGCCTCCTTCGGGACGTGCGGGAAGCGGTGCATGAGGTCTTCGACCTCGTCGGTGCGGCGGATCATGCCTGGATACATCTCCTCGGTCGTGCGGTCGCGAGCCGTGCGTGGTGGGACCACCGACCTACCCTAGGACGGCGCCGGGGGGCGCGGCATCCGGCCCCGGTCGCAGAGCGGCCTACGCCCTGCGACCGAGGCCGCCTGCCCGCCCGTCCGTCCGCACACCGGCCCGCTCGTGCGCTCAGAAGTTGCCGTAGTTGACCTGCCAGGTCGGCAGGCCCATCCGGCGCCAGACCGCGACCACCCGGTCCCGGTCGTCGAGCGAGACCCGGACCGCGTAGCGGTGACGGACGTGGGTGTCGAACAACTCGGCCTTGACCAGGTCGTCGGAGCGGCCGTCGCCGGACGCGCGCATCCACAGCTCGTCGTACGGGACCTCGTGGCGGGCGAGCCACGCCTCCGTCAGCTCCCGGTGGTCCTCGCTGCGGCCGGAGAGCAGCACGATGCGGTCGCGGTGGGAGCCCTGGAAGGCGCGCAGGGCGTCGCGCACCGACACGTTGAGCAGGTCGAGGTCGCAGCGGGTGAAGTCGTACGGACCGCGGTCGCCGCGCAGCGCGAGGGTGCCGTCGATGTCGCAGAGGACGGCGGAGGGCAGGGCGGGGTCGGGGACGTACGGGGTGACGGCCGGGCGGTCGTTGAGCCATTCGCCGGTGAGGCGCCAGCCGCCGCGCGTGGCCTTGGCGTGCTTGTCGGCGAGGATGCGGATGATCTCCTCGCCGACCGGGCGGGCGCGCTCGGCGTCGCGGCGGACGCACTCCTCCACCGGCACATGGGTGAAGTCGTGCACGACGAAGACGGCCTCGCGGCCGGCGACGGCGGCCTTGAGGCGCTTCGGGATGTGCGGGGTGAGATGGGTGTTGTCGACGACGACGTCGAAGCCGTCGTCGACGGCCGCGCGGACCGCCGTGTCCTGGATGCCGAGCACGGTCTGCTCGTGGACGTGCGAGCGGCGCCCGTCGCCCGGCAGGTCGAGCATGGTGCGCAGGTCGTCGAGGTTGACGCGGCGCATCCGGCCCTCGGCCTGCTCCTGCAGGGCACGGGCGGCGGTGGTCTTGCCGGAGGCCGGCAGTCCTGTCATGACGTGGACCACGGGCACGGTCACGTTCGGTTCTCCTCGTCGGTGGTGAAGGGGTCGGCGGTCTCGGGGCGCAGCGAGCGCCAGACCAGCAGGTCGGTGGGGCGCCCGTCGAGGCGCATGAAGAGCGCTGAGCGCACGTCGCGGTCGGGCAGCGCCCGGACGGCGCGGGCGAACGCGCCCCGGTCTCCGGCGAGGTGAGCCACCGTCGCGTACGCCTCGTCGATGGCGCGCTCGCGGGCGGCGAACTCCTCCTCCAGGCGGGCGATCACGGATCGCACCCAGGCGTCGAACTCGTCGGGCACCTGCTCCAGGAGCGCGTCGAGCGGGCGTCCGCCTTCGGAGCGGATGCCGCCGAGCTCGGCCATGGACAGGCCGAGGCCCTGCGCCAGGATCTTGGCCGAGGTGCCGGCGAAGCGCTGGATGCCGTGGCCGCGCCAGATGTCGCGCTCGGTGACGCCGGTGACGACCTTGTGGAGGCGCACGTACTCGGCGATCTTCGCCTTGGCGCGGACGCCGGAGGCGAAGCGCAGGACGAAGCCCTCGGCGTCGGTGCCGGTGGCCGGGCTGCCGTCGGGCATGGTGCTGGAGTCGGTGAGCTTGACGAGTTCGTCCAGCGGCATGGCCGGGTGCACGGTGACGACCGAGCCGATGCCCTGCCAGTCGGCGGCGGCCACGGCGAGCGGTACCTCCGTGTCGTCGGGGCCGAAGGCGGCGAGCAGCACGAGGTCGCGGCGGTCGCCGTAGTCGACGACGATCCGGTTCTGCGGGTAGACGATCTCCGCGAGATACGTCACACCCGGCGCGAGCCGCGAGGTGTCCGCGGCGTCGAGGCGGCGCTGCGCCCAGGTGGCCTGGGTGCTGCTGAAGGAGCCCTTGGAGGCGACGTGCCAGCGTCCGTCGTAGTGGAAGACCACGCCGAGGCTGCCGTCGACCTTCTCGTACACCTCGAACGGCTCGTCGGGCAGCGCGGGCGCGTAGGAGCGACCGGTCTCGTGCTCGGAGACGTTGAAGAACTTGGGCAGCGGCAGGGCGACGATCCGGCCGGTGCGGTCGTCGGCCACGAGGCCGCGGCAGCGGGTGGTGACCTGGTTCCAGACGCCCTCGTACTGGCAGACCCGGGTGTAGGTGTAGATCGACAGCGGCAGCTCGGGATGTGTCTTGCGCGTCACATGCCCGGCGGCGACGGCGGCGGCCAGCTGGTCGCGCGGCAGCAGCGCGTCGAGAGTCAGGTGCGTCTGGTACGCCTGGCTCATGGGTTCCCCTCCCGTTTTTCGTGAAGGCCCATTCTTCTGTGACGGTCGGTGAGCTGACCAGCGATTTAGCGGGCGGGCCGCGAACCGTGGGCCGCGCGGCGGCACGAGCCGGCGGCCACGAGCGGGTGCGGGATTGCGGGCCCGTGCCCATGGGGGGACGTCCGGCCCCGTAGACTCGCCGCCCGAGAAGACTTTGCGGAAGCCGAGGAAGCGAGCCCATGAACTACGCGGACACCACCGCCCCCATCTACGCCGAGCTCATACGCGAGCAGGGGGACGTCCCCGGCGAGGTCCGTCGGACCGCCGAGGAGGTGCTGCGTGACCTCAGCCGGGTGATCCAGATGCCGCCGGCCGGGCTCGCTCCGACCGGCGCGCCGGCCGGGGCTCCGACCGGCGCGCAGATGGTACCGGCCGGCGCTCAGCTGGCGCCGATGGCCCCCTCGATGCAGTCCATGCAGCCTGGCCAGTCGTTGGCACCGATGCAGCCCATGCACCCGATGCAGTAACAACGGTAATTGCAGTAGCCGCAGTCGGCGCTTCGACACGAAGGCGACGAGACGACCGGGGGGTTGTGGGCATGACGGGTACGGACAGCGGGACGGGGCGGGCAGCCGCCGGGCACGAGCGGGTACGGCGCAGCTATGACGCCGTCGCGGAGGAGTACCGCGCCCGCATCGGCGACGAGCTCGCCGGCAAGCCGCTCGACCGGGCGCTGCTCGGCGCGCTCGTCGAGGAGGCCGGCGACGGGGCGGTGATCGCCGATCTGGGCTGCGGGCCCGGGCACATCGCCGCCTGGCTGGCCGGGCGGCAGCGGCGCGTGGTCGGGATCGACCTCTCCCCCGCCATGGTCGCGATCGGCCGCGACCGGCATCCGGAGGCCGAGTTCCGCGAGGGGGACCTGCTGGGACTGCCGGCCCGGGACGGCGAGTTCGACGCGGCCGTCGCGCTCTACTCCCTCATCCACCTCGGTCCTGGCGAACTCTCCCCCGCGCTCACCGAGATCCGCCGGGTGCTTCGCCCCGGCGCCCCGCTCCTGGTCGCCTTCCACATCGGCACCGAGGTGAGGAACCTCACCGAGTGGTGGGGGCACGCGGTGGACGTCGACTTCCACTACCTGGAGCCCACCGCCGTCACCGGCGCGCTGCGGGAGGCCGGCTTCCGGATCGAGGCCGAGCTGGAGCGGGCGCCCTACCCCCATGAGGCCGCGACGCGGCGCGCGTATCTGCTGGCCCGTCGGGAGGACTGAGCGGGCGCCGTCGAGCGGGCGGGATCGCCGGGGTCTACGCGGACGACCGCACGCCTGCGTGGTATATCAGGCAGGCGTCGCCGTTTTGTATACCAAGCTGTACGGACCAGTCGGCGGCCGCTCCTTCCCGTCCCGCGACCCGAGGAGACCCCCGTGGCATCGCAGCCCGCCTCCGGCCCTTCCGTCACCGTGTTCCGCGACGTCCGCCCGTTCGGCGGGGCCGCCGTCGATCTCGTCGCCGTGGACGGGGTGCTGGTGGACTCCGTGCCGGACGGCGCGCCGGCCGAGGTCGTCGACGGCGGCGGACGGATGGCGCTGCCGACGCTGGTGGACGCGCACATCCACCCGGACAAGACGGCGTGGGGCGAGTCCTGGCAGAGCCGTAGGGCGGCGCGGGGCATCGCCGACTACGTGGCGGGCGACGTGGAGCTGGCTCGCGCGCTGCCCACGCCGGTGGGCGAGCGCGCGTACCGGCTGATGGCGCACGCGGCCGCGCAGGGCACGCGCGCGATGCGGGCGCACGCGGACGTGGCTCCGGCGTTCGGGCTCGCCGGGCTGGAGGGGATCGCCGAGGCGCGGGAGCGGCTGCGCGGGATCGTGGACGTGGAGCTGGTCGCGTTCCCGCAGCACGGCGTCGTGCGGGTGCCGGGCGTGGTGGAGCTCCTGGAGGAGGCCGCGGCGAGCGGGCTGATCTCGCACGTGGGCGGGATCGACCCGGCCGGGTTCGACGCGACGGGCCGGCCGGGAGCCGCGGACGGCGACCAGCTGGGCACCGTGTTCGGGCTGGCCGAGCGGCACGGCCTCGGGCTCGACATCCATCTGCACGACCGGGGTGAGACCGGTCTCGTACCGCTGCGGGACATCGCCGCCCGCACCAGGGCGCTGGGTCTGCAGGGCCGGGTGAGCGTCGCCCACGCCTTCGCCGTCGCGCAGCTGTCGGGCAGGGAGCTTGACGAGACGGCGGACCTGCTCGCGGACGCCGGGGTCGCGCTGACCACGGTCGCGCTGTCCGAGGTGACCGTCCTGCCGTTCCGCCGGCTCGCCGAGCGCGGGGTGCGGGTCGGGCTCGGCTCGGACGGGGTGCGGGACAACTGGAGCCCGTTCGGCAACGCCGACATGCTGCACCGGGCGTGGCTGGCCGGCTGGGCCCTCGACGCGCGCCTCGACGAGGAGCTGACCGCCTGCTTCGAGCTCGCCGCGCACGGCGGCGCCGAGCTGCTGGGGCTGCCCCGGGCGGACCTGCGGCCCGGCGCTCCCGCCGACTTCATGCTCGTCGAGGGCGAGTGCGTGCCGCAGGCCGTGGTCGATGTGCCGCGCCGCGACCTGGTGGTGCGGGCGGGCCGGGTGGTCGCCCGGGACGGCGCCCTGGTCTGAGCCGCCGTCCCGTCGTCCCGCCCCGCCCCGTACCGGTCAGGCGGTGAGGGTCCGCCACAGGAAGGTGTGCTCCAGCGCGCTGTTGTAGGCGGTCTGTTCGTGGTCGCTGGCCCCGGCGTGACCGCCCGACAGCGTCTCGTGCAGCAGCACCCGATGGCCGAGCTCCCGCAGCCGGGCGGCGGCCTTGCGGGCATGTCCGGGGTGGACGCGGTCGTCGCGGGTCGAGGTGGTCAGCAGCACGGGAGGGTAGGGCCGGCCGGCTTCGAGGTGGTGGTACGGGGAGAGCGCGGCCAGGTGCGGCCGGTCGGCCGGGTCGTCCGGGTCGCCGTACTCCGCGGTCCAGCTGGCGCCGGCGAGCAGCGTGTGGAAGCGCAGCATGTCGAGCAGCGGGACGTGGCCGACGATCGCGCCGAACAGTTCGGGGCTGCGCACCAGCATCGCGCCCATCAGCAGGCCGCCGTTGCTGCCGCCGGTGATGCCGAGCCGGTCGGGGGTGGTGATGCCCCGGGCGACCAGGTCGCGGGCGACGGCCTCGAAGTCCTCGTAGGCGCGCGGCCGGTCGGCCTTGAGGGCGCTGCGGTGCCACTGGGGGCCGTACTCGCCGCCGCCGCGGATGCCGGCGACCACGTACGTACCGCCGCGGGCGAGCCAGGCGCGGCCGCGCACGGTGTCGTACGAGGGGGTGAGGGAGACCTCGAAGCCGCCGTAGCCGGTGAGGAGGGTGGGGCCGGGGAGCGCGCCGTGGCGGCCGACGACGGTGTACGGGACGCGGGTGCCGTCGGCGGAGGTCGCGAAGTACTGCCGGGCGTCGAGGCCGGTCGCGTCGAAGCGGGCGGGGGCCTGCTTGATCAGCTCGCCGGGTGCGCCGATCTCGCCGCGGTGCAGGGAGGGCGGGATGAGGTGGCCGGTGATGGAGAGGAAGTACTCGTCGCCGGTGTCGGGGTCGGTGTCGGTGAGGGCGGCGGAGGCCAGCGGCGGGATGTCGGCCAGCTCCTGGCGCTTCCAGTCGCCGGGACCGGTCGGCGGGGTGAGGACGTGCATCCGGCTGGCGACGTCCTGGAGGGTCTCGACGACGAGGTGGTTGCGGGTCCAGGAGTGCCCGGCGAGGGCGGTGCGCTCGTCGGGCGTGAACAGGACCTCGGGCTCGCGCCGTCCGGCGAGGAAGTGGTCGAAGCGGAAGGCGAGCAGGGAGCCCGCGGGCTGCCCGAGCCAGGGCGCCTTGGGGGTGACGAGGAGCCAGTCGCGGTGGACGGAGCTGTCGGCGTCGTCGGGGACGTCGATGCGGCGCAGCTCGCCGTCCTGGTCCAGGAGGTGGGTCTCGTGGTGCCAGAAGTCCCGGTAGCGGGAGACGAAGTCGCGCTCGAAGCCCTCGGTCGGGTCGTGCCAGGCGGAGACGACGAGGTCGGACTCGGCGCCCTCGTGGACGAGTTCCGCCTCGTCGAGGGGGGTGCCGCGGCGCCAGCGGCGGACGGTGCGGGGGTATCCGGAGGCGGTCAGGGAGCCGGGGCCCTGGTCGGTGCCGACGAAGACGTGGTCCTCGTCGATCCAGCCGATGTCGGTCTTGGCCTCGGGCAGCCGGAAGCCGTCCGCGACGAAGGCCCGCTCCACGAGGTCGTACTCGCGCACCACCACGGCGTCGCCGCCGCCCCGCGCGAGACTGAGCAGCGCCCGGCGGAACGCGGGCCGCAGCACCTGCGCCCCCGCCCAGGTCCAGTCCTCGCCCTCGGCCTCGGCCAGCGCGTCGAGGTCGAGCAGCACGTCCCAGTCGGGCGCGTCGCTGCGGTACTCCTCCAGCGTGGTGCGGCGCCACACACCGCGGGTGTGCCCGGCGCCCTGCCAGAAGTTGTAGAGGTGCTCGCCCCGGCGCCGGGTGTACGGAATCCGGTCCGGCGCGTCGAGCACCTCCCGCAGCTCACCGACCAGCCCGGCGAACTCCGCCCCGCCCGCGAGCTCCGCCTCCGTCTCGGCATTGCGCTTCCGCACCCAGTCGAGGGCCCGCTCGCCCTCGACCTCCTCAAGCCACAGATACGGGTCATCACTCACGCCCGGTCCTCCTCCCGCTCGAATCCCCTCGTGTCGACCATGGTGGACCATGCCACTGACAACGCGCCCGACCGCCCTCACCCGGACATCATTGGTTCGCCTGGCAACCAATCCGGACCCCGCCCCCACCCCAACACCTCACCGGCCTTCGTAAGTTAACCAATCGATTACTGCACGGCCGTATACCTTTGCGCCTCGTTCCCTCATCCTGTCCTCGGCGTGCCACCGGGGCACAGCGGGACTGGAGAGGCGGGGCATGATTCCCATCAGCCGCAGAGGCTTCGTAGGGATCGGGGCGGGGATCGTCGCGGGTGCGGCGCTGTCCGGCGGGACGGCGCGGGCGGCCGGGGCCGGGGAGGCGGGCGAGGCGACGTCGGCGGTCGCGGCGGCGGCCACCGGGGCGATCACGGACGTGAAGCACGTGGTGATCCTCATGCAGGAGAACCGGAGCTTCGACCACTACTTCGGCCGGCTGCGCGGTGTGCGGGGCTTCGGCGACCGGGCCGCGGGCAACATCCCGGGCGGCTGGGGCACGTTCAACCAGCCGAACTGGGGCGGCCGGCAGTACCCGTGGAAGCTGAGCTCCACTCCGCCGGCGGGCGGGGTGGACGGCGAGACGCTCGCGCAGTGCAACGGCGACCTGCCGCACAGCTGGACCTCCCAGCACGCCGCCTGGGACAAGGGGCGGATGGACAACTGGGTCGCGGGCGTGGGCAACGTCCGCACCCTGGGCTACCTGGACCGCGGCGACATACCGTTCCACTACGCCCTCGCGGACAACTACACCGTCTGCGACGCCTACTTCTGCTCGACGCTGAGCGCGACCGGCCCGAACCGCACCTTCCTGTGGAGCGGGAAGGTCGATTCCGGCAGCAAGGACGGCGGCGACGAGTCCGGGCTGACCTGGGAGACGTACGCGGAGGCGCTGCAGCGGGCCGGGGTGAGCTGGAAGGTCTACCAGAACGCCCAGGACAACTTCGGCGACAACGGCCTCGCGTACTTCAAGAAGTTCACCGACGCCAGGCCGGGCGACCCGCTGTACGACCGGGGCATGGCCTCGGTGCCGAAGGTGGCCGGCTCGACCCCGGACGACATCGCCGCCGCGATCCGCGCCGACGCCGTCGCCGGCACCCTGCCGCAGGTGTCGTGGGTGGTGGCGAGCGAGGCGTTCTCGGAGCACCCGTACGCCCCGCCGGGCGACGGCGCGCACTTCGTGAACCTGGTATACCAGGCCCTCGCCGCGAACCCCGAGGTCTTCGACTCGACCGTGCTCTTCCTCAACTACGACGAGAACGACGGCTTCTTCGACCACGTGCCGCCGCCGGTCGCGCCGCCCGGGACCCCGGGCGAGTACATCGACGGCGTGCCGATCGGCCTCGGCTTCCGGGTTCCGATGATTGTCATGTCCCCGTGGACCCGGGGTGGCTGGGTCAGCTCCGAGGTCTTCGACCACACCTCCGTGCTGCGCTTCATGGAGGTCTGGACGGCCGCCCTCGGCACCCCCGCCACCTGCCCCAACATCAGCGACTGGCGCCGCCGGGTCAGCGGCGACCTGACCGGGGTCTTCGACTTCACCCGTCCGGTCTACGGCGTCCCGGCGGGCCTGCCGTCCACCGCCAAGGTCATCGGCCAGGCCACCTGCGGCCCGCTGCCCAACCCGGCCCCGCAGGACAACGCCCTGCCGTCGCAGGAGACGGGCACGCGGCCGGCCCGCGCCGTCCCGTACCAGGTCAACGGCAATCTGGACCGCTTCGAGTTCGGCGCCGCCGGCAAGATCCTCGCCTGGTTCTCCATGACCAACCAGGGCACCGAGGCGCGCCGCACCGCGCACTTCTCGATCCACCCGCACCAGTACCGGGACACGGCCGCCTGGCAGTACACGGTCGACCCGGGCAGCACCGCCACCGACTACTTCAACATCGGGCTCGGTTCCGGCTCCGGCAAGTACGACATCTCGATGATGGGCCCCAACCGCTTCCTGCGCCGCTTCATCGGCGACGCCTCCAAGGCGGGCAAGGACATCGAGGTCGCGGCGCGGTACGCGACGGAGCCGGGCACCGGGAAGACGGCGATCTGGTTCAGGATGACCAACAACGCGTCCACCGCGGTGACCTTCACCATCCGCTCCGACGCCTACCGGTCGGACGGCCCCTGGACGTACACCGTGCCGGCGAAGTCGTCCCGCGAGGACTACTTCAACGCGGTCGCCTACACCGACGGCTGGTACGACTTCACCGTCCTGGCCGACATCGACGGCACCTGGTCGCGCCGCTACACCGGCCACATCGAGACGGGCGCGCCCAGCGTCTCCGGCTGAGCGCCCCCGCGACGACCCGTGTGTCCTGCCGCCGTCAGCGCGGCGGCAGGACCGTCAGGACCCGCTCGATGAAGCCCTTGAAGTCGTTCATGAAGTCGGAGAGGAACTGCTGGGTGGTGGGGTCGGTGACCTCGCCGTCCTCGCCGAAGAGCCCCGGCGTGAACTGGATGTACGCCTCCGGGGCGTTCATCTGCGGGGAGTTGCAGAAGCTCAGCACGGAGCGGAGGCTCTGCTGGGCCACCGCGGTGCCGATCTTCCCGGGCGAGGTGCCGATCACCGCCGAGGGCTTGTGGGTGAAGGAGTTGGTGCCCCAGGGCCGGCTCGCCCAGTCGATGGCGTTCTTCAGGCCGCCCGGGATGGAGCGGTTGTACTCGGGCGTGACGAACAGGACCGCGTCGGCGGCGGCGATCGCGTCCTTGAGCGCCCTGCCCTCGGGCGGATAGTCGGTGTCGAAGTCGTGGTTGTAGAGCGGCAGGTCCTTGATGGGGATCTCACGGAACTCCAGGCCCGGCGGCGCGACCCGGATCAGCGCCCTGGAGAGGATCCGGTTGATGGACTTGGCCGACAGACTGCCGACGAAATAGCCGACCTTGTACGTGGTCATGCGGTTGCCGTCCTTCGTCGAAGGGGGTTCCCGGCGAAGGTAACCCGGTCGGGAGGCCCCTGCGACCGAGGCGGTTCCCCGTCTTGCGGCCCCTCTCCCACCCCTTCACCTCTTCTCCCCTTTTGCCGGATATGCTCAGCTTTCGGATGATGGGTTCGTTCAGTGAGGGTGGACAAGGCGTGGAAAGGCGGTCTTACCCGTGGCTCGACCCAGAATCCTCGTGGTGGGCGCCGGTTTCGCCGGGGTCGGGTGCGTACGGCGCCTCGAACGACGGCTGACCGGACGGGAGGCGGCGATCTCCCTGCTGTCCCCCTTCTCGTACCAGCTCTATCTGCCACTGCTTCCCCAGGTCGCCTCCGGCGTGCTCACCCCGCAGTCGGTGGCGCTGTCCCTGCGGCGCAGCGAGCGGCACCGGACCCGGATCATCCCCGGCGGCGCGGTCGGCATCGACACCGACGCCAAGGTGTGCGTGGTGCGCACCATCACCGGCGAGCTGACGACCGAGCCGTACGACCATCTGGTCCTGTCCCCCGGCAGCGTCACCCGCACCTTCGACATCCCGGGGCTCGCCGAGCACGCGCGCGGCATGAAGACCCTCGCCGAGGCCGTCTACATCCGCGACCACGTGATCGCCCAGCTCGACCTCGCCGACGCGAGCGAGGACGAGGCCGAGCGGGCGGCGCGGCTGCAGTTCGTGGTGGTGGGCGGCGGTTACGCGGGGACCGAGACGGCGGCCTGTCTGCAGCTGCTCACCCGCAACGCGGTCAGGCGCTATCCGCGGCTCGACCCGGCGCTCATCAAGTGGCACCTGGTGGACATCGCGCCCACCCTGATGCCCGAGCTCGGGCCCAAGCTGGGCGGGGCCGCCCTCGGCATCCTGCGGCGGCGCGGGATCGAGGTCTCGCTCGGCGTGTCGGTGGCGTCCGTCGACGACGAGAACGTGATGCTCACCGACGGCCGTGTGCTGCCCTGCCGGACGCTCATCTGGACGGCGGGCGTCGCGGCCAGCCCGCTGATCGGGACGCTCGGCGCGGAGACGATGCGCGGGCGGCTCGTGGTCGACGCGGACCTGAAGGTGCCCGGTCTCGACGGCGTGTACGCCATGGGCGACGCGGCCGCCGTGCCGGACCTGGCCAAGGACGAGGAGGGCGCGATCTGCCCGCCGACCGCCCAGCACGCCATGCGTCAGGGCAAGGCGCTCGCGGACAACCTGGTCGCCGTCATGCGGGGCGAGCAGACCAGTCCGTACCACCACAAGGACCTGGGCCTGGTGGTGGACCTCGGTGGGCTCGACGGCGTCTCGAAGCCGATGGGCGTCGAGCTCCACGGCATGCCGGCCCAGGCGGTGGCCCGCGGCTACCACTGGGCGGCGCTGCGCACCAACGTGGCGAAGGCCCGGGTGATGACGAACTGGCTGCTCAACGCGGTGGCCGGCGACGACTTCGTCCGCACCGGCTTCCTGGCCTCGAAGTCCGGCACCCTGAAGGACTTCGAGTACACGGACGCCTATCTCACCCCGGACCAGGTCCGCGCCCACACGGCATCACTGCGCGCCGGGAAGTCCTGAGGCCGGACCAGGACCCGGGCCTGATCCGGCCGTCCCCCGGACGGCCGGATCGGCCGGGTCAGCCGGATCGGCCGGTCAGATGTCGATCACGCGGTAGGCGATCGTGTACACGCCGCCGGAGCCCTCCAGGGAGCGGTACTGGGTCTCGGCGCCGACCTCGCTGCCGGTGACGAGGGTCGCGCCCAGCTTGTCGTCGCCGCCGAAGGTGTCCTTGTCCCAGAGGGTGAGGGTGCGGGCCTGCTCGCGGCCGAGGACGAGGGCCGTGCTGCCGTTGCCGTCGGTCATGTCGCGGACGTAGCCGGGGCCCATGGTCTGGTACGAGATGCCGTTGCCGGGCCACACCTTGATCTGGTTGCCGTTGGCGTCGGTGATGTTGAGGTACGCCTCGTCGTGGTCGCCCTCGCTCTGCTGGTAGCAGGTGAGCTGGAGCAACTCGATCTTCACGTAGTCGATCGGTTCCGCCTGGGCGGTGCCGGCGAAGACGCCGAGGCTGCCGAGACCGAAGAGCGCGACGGCGGCGGTGCGGGCGATGCGGTTGGTGCGCATGTGGATGTCCCCCTTCGTGACGCCGCTGTCCGGCGTCACGTCTGTCGTTGTGGTGTCGTGTGCGTACGTCCCGCCGTGTCCGGCGGGGCCGCTCGTGCCGTTTCCCCTCGGCACACCCACACTCTGCCGCGCCCGCCCGCCGCTCTTCTACGCGCGTTCCACTGGGCGGAACAACTCCGCGACTCCGGCGTTCTCAGCCGGCGATGACCGGCGCCGGGCCCATGACCACGACCGGCCTGCGCGTCGGGTCGAGGACGCGCAGCAGCTCCTCCATGTTCTCGCGGGGCAGCGAGACGCATGCCTGGGTGGGGCCGCCGTGGTCGACGTGGATCCAGACGCCGCCGCCCTTCTCCGGGCCGAGCGGACGCTCCTTGTTCAATGGCGTCGTGCCGGGGACGCGGTTGTAGTCGATGGCGACGACGTAGTCGAAGGACCCTTCCAGGTCCTCGCCGAGGAAGCCGGTGCCCGACACGGCGAACTCCTCGTCCTGGTCGTACGGGAGGCGGGAGCCGGGGTCGGGAAGCCGGCCGCCCGCGTCGCCGAGCCGGAAGACTCCGGTCGGCGAGCGCAGATCACCCGCCACGTGGTCGTCGGTCCAGCCGTTCAGGGCGTTGTGGCCGGTCCAGGGTCCGGCGGCCCTGCGCCATCGGCCGGCCGGCTCCCGGTCGTAGAGGACGGCGGTGGCCGCGTTGCCGTCGGCACTGTCCCCGCGCACCACGAGGACCTGGCCTGCGTCGTCGGGGATCCGGGCCTGGGTGACCGGGCCGACGCCCGGGATGCGGGCAGGGGCACGGGCGCGGTCAGGGGCGGGGGCACGGGCAGGAGCAGGGGCACGGTCAGGGGCAGCGGCTGGGGCAGGGGCACGGTGGGTGGCATGGGGACCGGCCTGTGCCGGCGGCCTCGCCGGACCCTTGGCCGGCGGGGCGGCCGGTGGTCGCTGCGCCGCGGCGCAGCCGGTCAGAGCCAGGGTCGCGGTCAGGGCGCAGGTCAGCACCGTGGCGGTGCCCTTGCGGACGGGCATGGATCGGCGACCTCCGTGACAGCGGGCAGTGCCGCCATGCGTACCCGGTCCGTACGCGGGCGTGTCGCCCCGCCCGTACGCCCTCACTCATCCGAGCGACCCGGGTAAAGCAGTTGACGGGGTGACACGTGCACGGGTTACCTCCCGCCATGACCGACCTGCGCATCATTCCCGTCGACCCGGCCGACGCCGCGGCGGCACCCACGCTGCTCGCGGACTGGCGGCTGATCCACAACGCCGTCATCCCCACGGCGCCGCTCTCCACGGCCGAGGTGCGCGAGCGCGCGGGCCGCAACCGCCTGGCCGTCGCCTACGCGGACGGCGTACCGGTCGGCTGCTCCACCGTCCGCCCGCCGGACGGGGAGACGCCCGCTGCCACGGTCATCTCCCGGATCCTGCCCGAGCACCGGGGACGGGGGTACGGGACGGCGCTGTACGAGCAGGGCCTGACGCAGGCCCGGACGCTGAGCGGGGCGGGCGTGGAGACGGTGGTGCTCGCGAGCAATGCGGAGGGACTGCGGTTCGCGCTGGCACGCGGCTTCGTGGAGACGGAGCGGTATCTGCTGCCGGGCGACACGGTGCCGTTCGTGACGCTGCGTCTCGACGAGACGGCGGACGAGACGGCGGACGGGACCACGGACGATCCGGCGGGCGAGTCCGCGGACAGCACCGCGAACGGGACCGCACCAGAGCGGCCGCGGCCGTGAATTCACTGGACCGGTCGCCCGGGGTGCGGCATCATCGGCCCATGATCGACAGAATCGAGCACCCCTCCGCCCGGTGAGCGCCCAGGAAGAGCGCACGGCGCTCAACTCCCGGCCCCCCTTGTACGAATGCGCCCTCCGCGCCCCGGAGGACGCCCTCCCCGACGAACCACCCGAGCCGGAAGCCCCGGGGCTGCGCGGCCGGAAGGCCACCGCTGCCGTAAGGGCATCCCTCGGTCCGCTCCTCGCCGGGCCCGACACCCCGGCGGCGCTCGACGAGCTCCACCGCCGGCTCGCCGAACTCCCCGTCCGCACCGGCCCGCTGGTCGCAGCCGCCCTGTCCCTGCCGCTCGACGACGAGGCCGCGGCCCGTGCGATCGGCCGCCGACTGGTCCGTACGGGCACGGCGCGCCGATCGGTGAGTCTCGGCCTGGCGCTCCTGCGGCGGCTCGGCGAACCCGAGGACGTGCCGTATCTGGAGGTGCTGTCCCGGCTGCGCAGGCTTTCCGGCCTGGCGGTGACGGCCCTGGAGCGGCTGGATCCGCGGACCGCCGCGCTGCGCTGGCTGGACACCCGGGTCCGTGGTCCCGAGCTGCGCCCGATGGTGGACGCGCTGCTGTCCCGCCCGGTGCCGGACGTCCGTGAGCTGCTGATCGCGCAGCCCCTGGACGCCCGGACCGTCGGGCCCGCACCGGCCCGGCGGATCGCCGAGGCCACCGGCCTCGCCGGCCTCCTCGACCGGGACCCGGTGGATCCGCGCCTCCTCGCCCAGGCGGCACGGCTGCTCGTCCGGATGGCGAGTCAGCAGGACTACGAGGCCGAGATCCTCGGTTACGGCGAGGCGGTGGCGGCCTGTGACGCCCTGGTCCGGCGCGCCTCGGCGCTCCCGCCGACCGTCGGACACGCCGCCGTGCTGCTCTCGCTCGCCGTGGACCTGCACAGCGGGCCGACGCATCTGCTGCCCTGGCGGGACGGGCAGCGCGAACAGCTCCTGGACGCGCTCGGGTCACTGCTCGCCGCCCCCGCCTGGGCCCACGCCCTGGCGGAACCCGCCGCGGACGCGCCGCCGGCCGTGCGGCGTCGCGCGGCCTGGCTGCGCTACACCACCGAGCGGGTCTTCCGGGCACCGGAGCCGCCCACCCGGCTCCGGATCGAGATCCTCTCGCGCGACCCGGCCGACGTCACGGAAAGCGTCGAGACCCGTTTCCTCGTCGACGGCCGTCCGCTGGTGCCGGCGGTCTTCGGGCGCGGCTCGGGCAATCCGCCCGAGTACTTCCTCGACAGGGGCGCGTTGCGCGCCTCCGAGGAGCCGCGAGAGGTGCAGCTCGCGGAGGCGTGGTGCACCGAGGGCTGCTGCGGCGCGCTGTGGGTGACGGTGGCCCGGGAGGGCGATGAGGTGGTGTGGCGCGACTGGCGTCACCCCGGCCGGCTCCCGTCCGGCGCGCCGGCACCCGGGCTTCCCGCGTACCGCTTCGACGCCGCCGCCTACGACGCCGAGGTCGCCCGGGCAGCCGGCGACGACCGCTGGTCGTGGCCGGCCCGCACGACCGGCCGGCTGATCGCCGCGGCGCTGCGGGAGCGCCCGGAGCTGCTCGCCCGCTGGGGGGTGCGGTTCGACTGGGCGGGTGCCGACTACCGGGACCCGGACGCGACGGGCGTGTGGTTCAGGGACACGGGCGCGGGCGCGGGTTCGGCCGGGTCGGACGAGCCGGGGTCGCAGTTCGTCTGGCGGCTGCCCGAGGACGGGGCTCCCCCGGCCGAGCGGGCGGCGTCGGCACTGCGGCGGCTCGAGCAGGAGGACCCGAGGGGGTACGCCGGGCCACCGTGAGACGACGGCCGGCCCGACCCTGCCTGTCTGCATGACGGACCACGTGACTGACGATCCGTCAGATCTGCCGCGTCACACCTCTGGGAACCTCACCGCCCCGGCGCTACCCTCCGCGCATGATTCCGACCGTGGTGTGGGGAACCGGAAATGTCGGGCGCGCGGCCATCCGGGCCGTCGACGCCCATCCGGCGCTCGAACTCTCGGCCGTCCTCGTCGCGAACCCCGCCAAGGTCGGCCGGGACGCGGGCGAGCTCGCCGGGCTCGGGCGCCGGCTCGGCGTCGTCGCCGAGGACGACGTGGCCACCGTCCTGGCCCGGGCGCCGCGGGCCGTGGTGTACGCGGCGTCCGGCGACCTGCGCCCCGACGAGGCGCTGGCCGACGTCGTACGGGCGGTACGGGCCGGGGCCGTCGTGGTGACGCCCGCGCTCTATCCGCTGTACGACCACCGGAGCGCGCCGCCCGAGTTCCGCGAGCCCGTCCTGGCGGCGGTCAAGGAAGGCGGCGGCTCGCTGTTCGCCTCGGGCGTGGACCCGGGCTGGGGCAACGACGTGCTGCCGCTCCTGGTCAGTGGGCTGGGCTCCACCGTGGAGGCCATCCGCTGCCAGGAGATCTTCGACTACTCGACGTACGAGCAGGAGGAGTCGGTGCGCCTCCTGGTCGGCATGGGGCAGCCCATGGAGTACGAGCCGCCGATGCTGCTGCCCTCCGTGCCGACCATGGTGTGGGGCGGCCAGCTGCGGCTGATGGCCCGGGCGCTCGGCGTCGAGCTCGACGAGATCCGCGAGACGCTCGAGCGGCGGCCGCTGGCGGCGACCGTGCGGACCCGGACGATGGGCGAGTTCGCGGCGGGGACCCAGGGCGCGGTGCGCTTCGAGGTGCAGGGGATCGTCGACGGCGAGCCGCGCCTGGTGATCGAGCACGTCACCCGGATCCATCCGGACTGCGCCCCGGACTGGCCGGTGCCGCCGGACGGTTCGGGGGCGCACCGGGTGATCGTCGAGGGCCGGCCGCGGATCGAGGTCACGGTCGAGGCGTCGGACGAGGGCGAGAACCGGTCCGCGGGCGGGAACGCGACCGCCGTGGGCCGTCTCGTGGGGGCCGTCGACTGGCTGGTGGAGGCGGAGCCGGGGCTGTACGACGCGCTGGACGTGCCGTTGCGCCCGGCGGTGGGGAAGCTGGGAAGGAGACCGCGGTGATCATCGACATTCCCGAGGGGCAGGAGCCGATCGGGTACGTGTGGGGCGACATGGTGCCCGGGATCGGGATGGCGGCGGCGAACTTCTCGCTGTCCGTGTACGCCCATACGACGCTCGGGCTGCGCGAGTTCGAGGCGGCGCGGCTGCGGATCGCGCAGATCAACGGATGCCGGTTCTGTCTGGACTGGCGCACGGACCGGGACGGCGAGAAGGTCGAGGCGGCGTTCGCGGACGCGGTCCTCCAGTGGCGTACGACGGAGGTCTTCGACGAGCGGACCCGGCTGGCGGCGGAGTACGCGGAGCGGTACGCGCTGGACCACCACAACCTGGACGAGGAGTTCTGGGCGCGGATGACGGCCGCGTACAGCCAGGTGGAGATCGTGGAGCTGACGATGAGCCTGGGCTCGTGGCTGGCGTTCGGCCGGCTCAACCGGGTGCTCGGGCTCGACACGGTGTGCGTGCTGCCGACGCACTGAACCGTACCGACAGAGGGGCCGGCCGGGATCTCCCGGCCGGCCCCCGTCGTACCCCGTCCGTCCGCCCTCAGAGGTCGGTGGCGATGATCTGCTCGATGTTGCGTTCGGCGAGCGCCGTGATCGTGACGAACGGGTTGACGCTGGTGCTGCCCGGGATGAGAGCGCCGTCGATGACGTACAGCCCGTCGTATCCGTACAGCCGGCCGTAGTTGTCGGTGGCCTCGCCGAGGACGGCGCCGCCGAGCGGGTGGTACGTGAGATGGTCGCCCCAGATCTTGTAGGCCCCGAAGAGGTCGGTCCGGTAGATCGTCCCCTCCTTGGCGTTGATGGTGTCGAAGATGGTCTTCGCCGCGTCGATGGAGGTCTGCTTCCAGGCCCGGTCCCAGCCGAGGTCCACGCGTCCGGTGGTCGGGTTCCAGCTGAACTCTGCGCGGTGCGGGGTGCGGGTGATGGAGAGGTAGAAGGACGCGTAGGTCTCGATGCCGGTGGGCAGCGGGGCGACCTCGGCGAAGGCGCCGCCGCGGTCCCAGTTGTCGATGCCCGCGGTGGGCATCGAGGACTGGAGCGTGCCGGTGGGGTCCCACATGTGGTTGGCCCGGCCGCACATGACGTTGCCGTTGTCGCCCCAGTTCTTGCCGACCCGGTCGTTGAGCGCGGGCAGCGCGCCGGTGGCCCTGAGCCGGGTGAGCAGCTTGCTGGTGCCGACGCTGCCGGCGGCGAAGAACACCCGGTCGGCGGTGACGCTCTTCGTCTCGGCGACGGTCCCGGTGGTGTCGAGGCGGTCGATGGTGACGGTGTAGCCGCCGCCGGCCGCCGGCGTGACGCCGGTGACCTTGTGCAGCGGCGAGACGGCGACCCGGCCGGTCTCGGCGCACCGCGCGAGATAGGTCTTCTGCAGGCTCTTCTTGCCGTGGTTGTTGCCGTAGATGACCTCGGCGTCCAGGGCGGACTTCGGCACGGCCCCGAGGGCCTCCTGCTTCATGTAGTCCCAGTCGTAGACGTTGGGCACGAAGACGAAGGGGAAGCCGGAGCGCTCGGCGTGCTTGCGGCCGACCCGCGCGTACTGGTAGCAGTCGGCGTTCTCCCACCACGTCCGGTCGACGGAGGTGACACCGAGGCCCGCGTTGGCGCGCGGATAGTAGACCCGGTACATCTCGCCGGGATCCACGGTCGGCAGCAGGCTCGGGAACACCTCCTGGCGCGGGGTGACGGCCATGCCGCCGTTGACGAGCGATCCGCCGCCGACGCCCCGGCCCTGGTAGACGGTGATGCCGGCGAAGTCCTCGGCGTCGAGGATGCCGGTGTAGAGGGGCACGTCCTTGTCGAGCGGATAGCCGAGGAACTGGCTGATCGGCTGCTTGGTGCGGGTGCGCAGCCAGAACGAGCGGTAGTCGGGCCTGGTGGTGTTGGCGAAGATCTTCCCGTCGGACCCGGCCGTGTCCCAGGCCATCCCCATCTCGATCATGTGCACGTCCACCCCGGCCTGCGCGAGCCGCAGCGCCGCCACGGACCCGCCGTACCCGGTCCCGACGACGAGCGCGGGCACCCGCGCCCCGTCCGGAATGGGCGCGCAGAGCCCGGCGGGGGTGGTGGCGGTGGTGTCCGCGCTCGCCGTGCCGGCGTGGCCGGCGAGCGCGAGACCGCCCAGCAGAGAACCGGTTCCCGTGACGAACCGACGACGTGTCAGACCTCTGGATGCCGAGGCCGGAAAGGATCTGTCACTCACGTGATGTTCCTCACTCTGGAGTGAATGGGAACATGTTCTACTGGCGGGTTCTTGGGAAGTCACGAGAAACCGACGGGTAACTTCGGCCGGGTTCCGTCCTCCTGTACGCGCGTGCGGCGCTCGCCCTTCAGGCCGCCAGGAAGCCCTCGATCGCGTCCGCCAGTGCCTTCGGGGTCTCCTCCGGGGCGTAGTGGCCCGCGTCCGGGAGGACCGTGAGGCGGGCGTTGGGGTACCAGCGCAGCCAGGTGGACTCCATGGCGTCCGCGCCGAGGGCCGGGTCGTGTGCGCCGACGACGAGCAGGACGGGGGCCGGGTTGTCGCGGACGCGCTCGTGGAAGTCGGTGCGCGACCAGGAGTCGAGGTAGGCGCGGAAGGCGGTGGCGGAGGAGCGGGTCACCGAGCGGTCCACCAGGGCGGAGAGCCAGGCGTCGTCGTAGCGGCCGCCGGTGGTGTTGTCGATGATGGCGCGGCGGTTGCCGTGGTTCTCGGCGGCGCCCGCGAACAGCTCCCAGGTGTCGGCGTCGAGGGGGAAGCCGGCGGCGGAGACCGGGGAGATCCCGACGACCGAGCGCACCCGCTCGGGCGCGTCGAGCAGCATCAGCTGGGCGGCCTTGCCGCCCATGGAGTGGCCGACGACGGAGAAGGTGTCCCAGCCGAGGTCGTCGGCGACGGCGAGGGCGTCGGCGGCGACCTCCTCCATGGTGTACGCGCCGTCGGCGTCGATCGCCTCGCCGTAACCGCGGCAGTCCAGGAAGGCGTAGGTCCCGGCGGACCCGTCAAGGTGTTCGCGCAGCGGCGCGAAGCTCGTGCGGTCGCCGAACCAGTTGTGCAGCACCAGGGCGCGGCTCGGACCGCTGCCCTCCACGTCGTAGGGAAGAACCCGGCCGGTCATCGTGCCCCCTGGTCGTGAGATCCGTAGGGCCCGAGTCTCGCGAGCGGCGGCGGCCGGGGTCAATGCCCCCGGAGAGTGGTTCGGGAGCCGCCGTTTCCGGATGCGTGAGGCTTCCGGGCGGGCGCATCCTGGCTGTGTGACGTCGTACGGCGCGGCAGGCCCCGCCCCGTCGGCCGGGCCCGGGCCGCCGCCCCGGGGCGGTGGTGCCGACGGGCCCGCGGCGGACGCCCTGACGGTGGTGCTCGCGGAGTCGGTGCTGCGCGCGGTCGAGGCGGCCGGCGGCTACGCGGGCGGGGTCTACCTGCAGTCCGGGACACCGGGGCTGCTGCGCCTCGCGGTGCTCGCGGGGCTGCCGGCGCCGCTGTTCCGCCCGTGGTGGCGGATGCACGTCAACCGCCCGTTCCCGGTGGCGGAGGCCCACCGCTCGGGGCAGCCGGTGCACCTGGGGGACGTCGAGGAGGCCATGCGGCTGTTTCCGCAGCTCGTGGCGAGCCTGCCGTTCCCCTTCGCCTCCCTCTACACGCCGGTCGTCGGCGGCCGCGAGCGGTTCGGGGTCCTCGTGGTGCTGCGCGCCCCGACGCCCGGAGTACCGGTCGACGCGCGGGACCGGGCCCGGATGACGCAGGAGGCGCGGCGGCTCGGAGTCACCCTCGGTGGACTGGCCGGACACGGCACGCTGGTGGAGTGGCCGGGCGAGCCGGTCTCCGTACAGCTCCCGGCCCGTATCGCCCCGCCCGTGCGGATCGGCTACTTCGACTGGAACCTGGCCACCGGCACGGTCAACGCGGACGCGGGGCTGCGGGAGATCCTCGGCGAGCCCACGCCGTTCCCGTGGACCGTGGAGGCGCTGACCGCCCGGCTCGTGCCGGAGGACGCGTACGCCCTGTGGGCGCTCGCCCGGCAGGCCGCCGACTCGGGCGGCCCGGCGGCGCGCCGGATCCGCTTGAAGGGGCCGGACGGCGGGCTGCACCTCCTGGAGGTCACGGCGCGCCCGCTGCGCAGCGGCCGGGACGAGAACGTGATCACCGGTTCGCTCGTCGACCTCGGCAGCGGGCTCGTCGGCTCGGACGCCACCGACCGGCTGCCGCGGGCGATCCTCGCCATCGACCGGCTGGGCCGGATCACGTACGTCAACGAGCGCACCGAGGCGCTGCTCGGGCGGCCGCGCGGGGCGCTGGCCGGGCTGCCGCTGTGGGAGGCCCTGCCGTGGTTCGCCCACCCGTACCACGAGGAGCAGCTGCGCGGGGCGCTGCTCTCGGACCAGCCCATCCATTTCCTGGCCCACCCGGGGCGCGGCGAGTGGCTGTCGCTCTCGCTCTATCCGGGGCACGACGGGGTGACGCTGGTCATGGAGCCGGAGAGCGACCCGGCCGGGCCGCTCCGGGTCACGCCGATCGGTGAGGGCGACGGGCTCTCCTCCCCGGAGGGCCGGGCGGCGGCGATCTACCGTCCGGTGGCGCTGGCGATCGCCCTCTCCGAGGCGGTGACGGCCCGCCAGGTGTCCGCGGTGGTCACCGATGAGCTCCTGCCGGCCTTCGGCGGCCGACAGCTGGCGATCTATCTCCTGAGCGAGCGGCACCTCTACATGGCGTGGGAGACCGGTTTCCCGAAGGGCTTCCTGGAGCCGTTCGACGGTGTCGGCCTGGACGCGCACGTACCCGGCGTGGAGACGCTGACGACCGGACGGCCGCTGTTCTTCGAGTCGATGGAGCAGCTCGGCACGGCCTATCCGGGGATGCCCCTCGACGCGCAGTCGGGCGCCCGGGCGTTCCTGCCGCTGATCGCCTCGGGCCGGCCGGTGGGCACCTGCATCCTCGGTTTCGACGAACCGCGCGGCTTCACCGCCGAGGAGCGAACGGTGCTCACCGCGCTCGCGGGCCTGATCGCCCAGGCCCTGGAGCGGGCACAGCGGTACGACTCCGAGTCCGCGCTCGCCCGCGGGCTGCAGGACGCGCTGCTCCCGCACCGGCTGCCGGTGTACGAGGGCGTCGAGACCGTCGGCCGCTATCTGCCGGGCACGCAGGGCATGGACGTGGGCGGTGACTGGTACGACGTGATCGAGACGTTCCCCGGGCACCTGGCCCTGGTCATCGGCGACGTCCAGGGCCATGGGGTGGCCGCGGCGGCGACCATGGGTCAGTTGCGCAGCGCCGTGCGGGCGTTCGCCCTCGGCGGGCACCCGCCGGAGGACGTGGTGCGGGGCACCAACCGGCTGCTCATCGACCTGGACCCGGGCCAGTTCGCGAGCTGCTGCTACATCGCCCTCGACCCGGCGACCGGCGAGGCGCAGGCGGCCAGGGCCGGGCATCCACAGCCGCTGCTGCGCCGGTCGGACGGCACGGCGGAGGTGGTGGAACTGGCGGGCGGCGTGGTCCTCGGGGTCGACGACACCGCCACCTATCCGGTGACCCGGCTGCGGCTCGGGCCGGGCGAGGTCCTCGCGCTGTTCACGGACGGCCTGGTGGAACGGCCCGGCACCGACATCGACGAGGGCATCGAGCGGCTGCGCCGCAGCTTCGCCGCGACCGGCACGGCCGCCCTCGCGGAGACCGCCGACCGGCTGATGCGCGAGGCCCGGCAGGCCCCGGACCGCCCGGACGACATCGCACTGCTGCTCGCGGCGCGCTGGGAACAGCGCGGCCACCGACCGTGACGTCCGGCGGGCCGTCGCCGTCACCCGGTCGGATGTGCGGCGTGGTCGCTCGGACGGTGCGCGGGGAGGCTGGCAGCACCGGGGGATCGCCGGCAGGCCGTTCGAGGAGGAGATGTGCAGCAGGACAAGCAGCCGGAGTACCGGCCCGTGGTGTTCCGTGACCGGTCGGCCGGGTTCGCCTTTCTGACCCGGTCCACGGCGACGAGCGAGCAGACGATCGAGTGGGACGACGGCGAGACGTACCCGGTCGTGGACGTCGAGATCTCGTCGGAGAGCCACCCCTTCTACACGGGCAAGGCGCGGACGGTGGACACCGAGGGACGGATCGCGAAGTTCGAGCGCCGTTACGGCGAGGACGACGGCTGAGCCCAGCGCTTCCGGACAGGCTCGGAAAAGTGGCCAAGAGATGGCCGGTTCGCCTTCCAGGATGAGTGATGTGACCGCGGCGGGAGCTTTCCGCCCCGCCGGGTCACTTCCTGAATCTTCTTGGAAGGAACCCATCATGATCGTGGTCACCGGAGCGACCGGGAACGTCGGACAGCTGCTCGTGGCGGCTCTCGCGGAGGCCGGCGAGGACGTGACGGCGGTGAGCCGCCGGGCGGGCACGGCGCCGCTGCCCGAGGGCGTACGGCACCGGGCCGCCGACCTGGCCCGGCCGTCGGAGGCGGCCGCCGCGTTCGCGGGTGCCGACGCCGTGTACCTGCTGGTCGCCGGGGTCGGTGCGGAGCTGGATCCGCGCGCGATCGTCGCCGCCGCCGTGACGGCAGGGGTGCGCCGGATCGTCCTGCAGTCCTCGCAACTCATCGCCACCCGCCCGGACTCGCCGTCGCACGCCCCGCTGCGCGCTTTCGAGACGGCGGTACGGGAGTCGGGCCTGGAGTGGACGATTCTGCGGCCGTCCGGTTTCGCCTCCAACGCCTTCCTCTGGTCCGAGTCGGTGCGCGCCGCCCGGACGGTCGCCGCGCCCTTCGCCGATGTGGCGCTGCCGGTCGTCGACCCGGCGGACATCGCGGACGTGGCCGCCGCCGCGCTCCGCGAGGACGGGCATCAGGGGCGTACGTACGTGCTGACCGGCCCGGCGGCGGTGAGCCCCCGTGAGCAGGCGGCGGCGCTCGCGCGGGCGGTGGACGCGCCGGTGCGGTTCGTGGCGCAGACCCGGGCGGAGGCGCGCGCCCATCTGGTGCGGTTCCTGCCGGAGCCGGCCGTGGACGGGATGCTGTCGGTCCTGGGCGAGCCGAGCGCGGAGGAGCAGCGGGTGAGCCCGGACGTGGCCCGGGTGCTCGGCCGCGCCGGGCGGCCGTTCGCGGCGTGGGCGGAGCGCAACGCGGCCGCCTTCGCCTGAGTCCTGTCCGGCCTGTCCGGCCTGTTCCGGGGCGTTGTCAGTGGTGGCTCGTACGGTGGTCGGTGCCGGTGGGGAGCCGGCCCTGCGGGGTGACGACGGGAGGCGGGATCATGCGGGAGCTGTATCTGGCGGAGGTGGGGGCCTGCGTGCGATGGCTCGATCTGCCGGGCACCCAGGGCGCCGACGAGGGGCCGGCGCGGGTGTTCGTGCACGGTCTGGGCTGCACCGGCACATCGGACTTCGCGCACATCGCGGTGCACCCGGCGCTGGCCCGGCGGCGCTCGATCCTGGTCGATCTGCTGGGTTTCGGGCTGAGCGACCGGCCGGGCGGCTTCGACTACCGGATGGAGTCCCAGGCGGCGGTCGTGGCCCGGATCCTCGACCACGAGGGCCTGAGCGGGGTGGAGCTGGTGGGGCACTCGATGGGCGGGGCCGTCGCGGTCCATCTCGCCGCCGCGCGCCCGGATCTGGTGGACCGGCTGGTGGTGGCCGAGCCCAACCTGTATCCGGGCGGGGGGATGTTCTCCTCCCCGGTCGCCGCGCAGGACGAGCAGTCCTTCGTGCGCGAGGGCTTCGCGGCGATGCTCGCCTCGCAGCGGCGGGCGGACTACGCGGCGCGGCTGCGGCTCGCGGATCCGCTGGCCGTGCACCGCAGCGCCGTGGCGCTGGTGCAGGGTTCGGTGCCGGCGGCGGGTGACCTGTTCACGGCGCTGCAGCGGCCACGGGCGTTCCTGGTGGGCGAGGCGAGTCTGCCGGACGCCGATGCCGAGAAGGTGGCGGCGGAGGGCATACCCGTGCTCGTGGTCCCGGCTGCCGGTCACAACCTGACGATCGACAACCCGGACGGCTTCGCCCGGGCGCTGGCCGAGGCGCTCGCCTGACGGCGTGCGACCGCCCCCGGGCCGGTGCGGCACGGGGGCGGGTGGTCGAGTGGGTCAGCCCTCGACGATGCCGGACTTGGCGACGCGGATGTCACCCTTGGTGCGGCCGGACGGGGTGCCGAGGCCCTCGATCTTCGTGACGACGTCCATGCCCTCGACGACCTCGCCGAAGACGACGTGCTTGCCGTCGAGCCACGGGGTCACGACGGTCGTGATGAAGAACTGGGAGCCGTTGGTGTTCTTGCCCGCGTTCGCCATCGAGAGCAGACCCGGACGGTCGTGCTTCCGCTCGAAGTTCTCGTCGGCGAACTTCTCGCCGTAGATGCTCTTGCCGCCGGTGCCGTTCTCGTTGGTGAAGTCACCGCCCTGCAGCATGAACTGGGGGATGACACGGTGGAACGGGGAGCCGGCGTAACCGAAGCCGTTCTGGCCGGTGCACAGCTCGCGGAAGTTGCGGGCGGTCTGCGGGACGACGTCGTCGTACAGCTTGAAGACGATCCGGCCCGCGGGCTGCTTGTCGATGGTGATGTCGAAGTAAACGTTCTCGCTCATGGGGACATCCTGTCATTTCCCAGGTACTGCGCGCGCACGGGCCACCGCCTCTCGGGTGGCGGCGGCGTGAACGCGCCCCGCGCCGCCCTTCAGGCCGGACGGTGGGGGGCGCGGAAGCACGCCGCGTGAGCGGTCAGATCAGGCCGCCGGTGTGCAGGGTCTGGACGGTGTCACCGGCCTTCTCGACGGTCCCGTGCAGAAGGGCGCCGGCGCCCTGGTCCTCCTGGAGCAGGCCGGTGATCCCGTCGACCGGGCTGCTGCTCTCCGCGGCGGAGGCGTGCGGAGTGGGGCTGACGAGGGCGGTGACGACACCGGCGGCGAGGGAGGCGATGGCGAGCATGCTGCGCTTCTTCATGGCCTGGTCAACTGCCGAGGAGCGCCGAGGTTACGGGGGCGCCCGCGCCCTTTCCCGTACGCCCCACCTCGTCCGCCCGCGGCCATACACCCGTACACGAACGAATCGGAAGAAAAACACAGAACGGGAGGAACCGTATAGTTGAGGCGGATGTCTCTCCCAGTGACACCACTGTCCCCGTCGCAGAAGAAAGCCGGGGGACGTCATGCTCCACCGTCAGAGCCTCGCGGCCACGGCCGCCGGCATCCTCCTCGCCGCCGGGATCGGGGCCACCGTCCCCACCGGCGCCACCGCCGCACCGCCCCGTACGACGACCCCGCCGGCCACGGCCCAGGTCGTCGACGTCCGCTGGGGCGGTCACCCCACCTTCGACCGGCTCGTCGTCGACGTCCGGGGCAAGATGCCCCCGGTCACCGTCAAGCCCGTGAAGGTGCTGCGTTACGACGGCTCGGGCAACCGGGTCCCGCTCCCCGGGAGGTTCTTCCTGGAGATCAAGCTCTCGCCCGCCACCGCCCACAACGCCGCCGGCCAGTCCGTCTACCAGGGACCCCGGCTGGTCAGGATCCATCTGCCCGCGCTCAGGGGCGTCGCCCTCACCGGCGACTTCGAGGGCGTGGTCACCTTTGGAGCGGCCTTCCACACCAAGCCCGTCTACAAGTCCTTCGTGCTGCACTCCCCCGAGCGCTTCGTGCTCGACATCGCCCACCCGGTCCACCCGATGCCCCACTGCCAGCGGTGATTCCGCGGGGGCCCCGCCCCGGGGCGGCGACCGTCCGGCGACGGTCACCGCCCCTCGCCGTATCCCCGGCCGGACCCGGCTCACCAGTCGTGGCCGGACTCCAGGTACAGGGTGGCTCCGGTCCTGCGGGCCCGGTCGACCTCGGCGAGGCGGCGGAAGGAGCGCGGCTTCATCTCCGCCTCCCACTCGGCAAGGGTCCGCAGCCGGTACTCGGTGTGTTCGGCCGGGTCGAGGACCACGGCGGCGATCTGCTCGTCGGACAGTTCGCCGCCGTCGAAGATGAACCCGATGTGGTTGGCCGGCCACTGCTCGCCACGGTCGGTGACGAAGTGGGCCGCGAGCAGCCGCGGTTCGCCCTCGTACACCAGGCCGGTCTCCTCCCGGCACTCCCGGACGGCCGTCTCCCAGGGCGTCTCCCCCGGGTCCATGTTCCCGCCGGGCCACTGCCACACCCCGGGCTCGAAGGCCGCGCGCAGCTGGAGGGGGCGGCCGTGGGTGTCGGTGAAGTAGAGGCAGGCGTACGCGGTCGCTCTCGGCAGCGTCGCGATGAACTCGGCGGGCGGCAGCCAGGTGTTCGCCATGGGCGGCTCTCTCTCGGCAGGCGAATGGATCACCGCCCATCCAAGCGGTCGGAGCGCCCCGGCCGGGCCCTGAGCCCGGTCATCACCGGATCGTGTGATCACGGGCATCGCCTCTGGACCCATGGGGGCTCAGGGCTGTTCCGAGCCGGGCGGCTCGCGGTTGAGGCGGCGCAGCAGGAGGATTTCGTGGACCAGACGGCCGACGAGGGCGCTGCCGTAGACGACGAAGCCGACGCCGACGAGCCAGGACTGGAGCACGAGGACGGTGCCGAACTGTCCGTATGTCACCGCGTTGGAGGCGATGAGCGGGGAGAAGACGTACTGCGAGAAGACCCGCAGGCCGAGCAGGCCGAGCGAGGTGAGGACGGCGCCGGGGAGCAGGGCCCGCCAGCGGATCCGGCCGCACAGCAGGAAGCGCTGCGACCACCAGAAGAAGACGAAGGTGCCGGTGAGGTCGGCGGCGGCGACCAGGACGGTTTCGCCGGTGGACGACTGCTCCGGGGTGGGGGCGGCGACGAAGAGCAGGAGCGCGGCGACCAGGACGGCGAGCCAGACGACGTGGCGCCACATGGTGTGCCAGCGCGCGGTGGGCAGGTCCCAGACGCGTTCGTAGCCGGTCTGGACGGCCGAGCCGAAGGTCACGCCGAAGGCGGCGAGCGCGGCGAGACCGAACGCGGTGGTGCGCTCCAGGGCCGCCCCCGGCTGCCCGAAGAGCCGTTCGACCTCTTCCCGGGAGACCTCGGAGACGCCGAGGCCCTCGATGAGCCAGCGGGCGAAGCCGTGGCCGCTGGCGAGGTCGGCGGCGGCGACGACGATGAGGAGCGGGATGAGGGTGAGCAGGCTGAGCGCGGCGAACCCCATGGCGCGGTGCATGAGCTCCATCTCGCGCCCGCGGTTCCACACCAGCCCGACGGGTGAGGCGAGGACGCGGGCGTACTGCCGGGGAAACCAATGGCCGTGCTCGCTGGGGACATCGTCGTGCGGCGCACCGGAAGTGGGGGGCATGCCTCGTGGGGTACCCCGCTCACCGGCCGAACCCGTCCGGCGTGCCGCCGAACGGGTGGGGCCGGGCCGGAAGAGGCCGGGTTCCGGAGCTCCGGCTCCGAGGCGCCGGTTCCGGACCTCCGGTTTCGAGGCGCCGGTTCCGGACCTCCGGTTTCGAGGCGCCGGTTCCGGAGCTCCGGTTTCGAGGCGCCGGTTCCGTGGCTCCGGTGTCTGGTGCCCGGGCGTCCGGTGTCCGGGTGTCCGGTGTCCGGGTGTCCGGTGTCCGGGTGTCCGGGTGTCCGGTGTCCGGGTGTCCGGTGTCGGGTGAGGTGTCAGAAGCGGGCGTACGGGCGCCCGGTGTGGGTGCAGTGGTCGGGGGCGGTGTCGTCGCCGGGGTACGGGGCCCCGGTGGCTTGGAGGGCGGCGCTCACGAGGGTCGCCAGGAGGTCGATGTCCGATCCGGTGTCCAGACGGACCGTCACCCAGCCGGAGCCGGCGCGCAGTCGGAGCGCGCTGGAGCCGAGGAGGGCCGGCCGGAGCCGGGCGATCATGGCACGGGTGAGGTGGACTTCGGCCTCGTGCTCGCCGTGGAAGTGCACGATCTCCTGCGTCGCGGTGCGCAGTCCGAGCTCGGCGCCGCACGGCGTGCGGTCGGCGATCAGCGAGGGCCAGCTCATCAGGCGTTCACTGGCGTGCCTGGCTGTGTTCATACCGAGGAGAGTGCCGCGCCGCGCGGACCGGCACAAGCGTCCGGCCGAAAGAAATCCGCCGGGGCCGAAAACCGTCTACTCGCCTCAGGATTCGGGGCGTTCGCGGACCCGGGCGGCGAGCACGGCGACGTCGTCCTCCGCGGTGTGCGCGTCGAGCCGGCGCAGCACCTCGTCGACGACCGCTTCCGGGCCGGAGCCGGCCGGCAGGCGGAGCGCGGCGAGCCGGGCGAGGGAGGCGTCGATGTCCTCGCCGCGCCGTTCGACCAGGCCGTCGGTGAAGAGCAGCAGGGTGTCGGCGGGGGTGAGGGTGCGGACGGCCGGCTCGTAGCCGCCGAGGCCGGTGCCGAGCGGCGGACCGACGGGGAGGTCGACCAGTTCGGCGGAGCCGTCGGCGGCGAAGACGACGGGCGGGAGGTGGCCGGCGCTGGCGAAGGTGGCGGTGGCGCGGGCCGGGTCGACCTGGATCAGCAGGCAGGTGGCGGGGCGCCTGGCCTCGTCCTCGGCGACGACGGCGTCCAGCTGGCGCAGCACCCGGTGCGGCGGCAGGTCGGTGGCGGCGACCTCGCGCAGGGCGCCGCGGTAGGCGTTCATGTCGACGGCGGCGTCCAGACCGTGGCCCATGACGTCGCCGACGACGAGGAGGCTGCGGCCGAAGTGGAGCCGTACGGTCTCGAACCAGTCACCGCCGACGAGGGTGCGCGGCCCGGCCGGCAGATAACGGCCGGCGATCTCCAGGTTGGGGTGCGGGCGGCCCGGTTCGGCGACCAGGGCGCGCTGCAGGTGCAGGGCGGTGGCCTCGGTGGCGGCGAGCCGGCGGGCGTGGCGGAGGTGGACGGCGGCGAGCCGGGCGGCATGGGCGACCACGGCCGTGTCGTGCCCGGAGAAGCCCTCGCCGGCCCGCGCCACCCGGACGCGGCCCAGCTCCTCCCCGGTGGCGGCGAGGAGCGGCACGGCGAGGACGGCGGCGGCGGGCGGGGCGCCGCGGCCGACGGCGCCCGGGCCTTCAGCACCCGCGCCCGCAGTGCCCGCACCCTCAGGTCCCGCGCCCTCAGCGGCCGCGCCCTCGGTGCCCGCGCCCTCGGCGGCCGCATCCGCCGTGTCCTTCAGCAGGGCCGGGTCTCCGGCCACGGCGGCGGGTCCGGGAGTGGCCGGCGCGCCGTCCTGGGGGTGGAGGTCGACGGCGGCGGCCCCGGCGACTCGGCGGACCAGGAATCCGGCCAGTTCGGCGCAGATGACCCGCTCGTCGAGCCGGGTCCCTATCTCGGTGGCGGCGTGCTCCAGAGCGTCGAGCCGGGCGAGGACGGCCTCGTACTCCCCCGCCGGCTCCCCCGCCGGCAGGAACCGTTCCCCTGCTCGTTCCGACACCGCACCTCCACCACCGTTCCGCCTCTCCCCCATTCCATCAGCGGCCCGCCCGCACCGCGCGCGGCGCCCCCTGACCAGCGGCGGGAGCAAGGCCGTCGCATGATGACGCGCCGGACGCTACGCTGCGACTACTGGCCGGTAACCATTGCTCGCACTCCGGGGGAACAGCCATGACGACCGGGTACTTCAGCTCCGTCGACGACGTCGCCGCACGCCTCGCCGCCACCGGCTATCTGGCCTCGCCCGCCGTCGCCACCGCCGTCTTCCTCGCCGACCGGCTGGGCAAGCCGCTGCTCGTCGAGGGACCCGCCGGGGTCGGCAAGACCGAGCTGGCGAAGGCCGTCGCCCGGGTCGCCGGGGCCCGCCTCGTACGGCTGCAGTGCTACGAGGGCGTCGACGAGTCCCGGGCGCTGTACGAGTGGAACCACGCCAAGCAGCTGCTGCGGATCACCGCGGGCCGCGGCGAGAGCTGGGACGAGACCCGCACGGACATCTTCGGCGAGGAGTTCCTGCTCGCGCGGCCGCTGCTGACCGCCATCCGCTCCGACGAGCCGACCGTGCTGCTCGTCGACGAGCTGGACAAGGCCGACGTGGAGGTCGAGGGGCTGCTCCTGGAGGTCCTGAGCGACTTCCAGGTGACCGTGCCCGAGCTCGGCACGATCACGGCGACCCGCCGCCCCTTCGTCGTGCTCACCTCGAACGCCAGCCGCGAGCTTTCCGAGGCCCTGCGCCGCCGCTGTCTCTTCCTGCACATCGGCTTCCCGGAGGAGGAGCTGGAGCGCCGGATCGTACGCGGCAAGGTGCCCGGGATCGACGAGGCGCTGGCGGCCTCGGTGGTCCGGGTGGTGGGCGCGCTGCGGGCCATGGACCTGCGCAAGGCGCCCTCGGTCGCGGAGACCGTCGACTGGGCCCGCACCCTCCTCGCGCTCGGCGCCGGCGCGCTCTCGGAGGAGGTCGTGCGGCGGAGCCTCGGCGTGATCCTGAAGCACCAGGAGGACATCCAGAAGGCGGCCGCCAAGCTCGACCTGGACGCGGTGTGACCGCCGGCCGGGAACCGCATCCCGAAAGGATCACCGACCGGGTCACCGGCCTCGTCCAGGCCCTGCGGGCGCACGGCTTCGGCATCGGCACCGGCGAGACCGTCGACGCCGGGCTCGCGCTCACGGCGGTGGGCTTCGAGGACCGGGAGCGGATGCGGGAGGCGCTCGCGGCGACGCTGCTGCACGGCGAGGGCCAGCGGAAGGTGTTCGACCGGGTCTTCGACCTGTACTTTCCGCTCGTCGAGGGGCGCGAGCAGGAGCCCGGCCCCGGGGCGGGCGACCCGGCGGCGGAGCTCGGGGAGCTGCGGGACCGGCTCGCCGCCGCGCTCGCCGCGGGCGACGACACCGGGCTCACCCGGCTGGCCGGCGAGGCCGTGGGGATGCTCGGCGGCTACGGCGCGACGCCCGGCTCGGACGGCTGGTCCTCGTACCAGACGCTGTCCCGGCTGCGCCCCGAGACCCTGCTCGCCCGGATCCGGACGGCGCTGCGGCAGGAGACGGGTCAGGACGTGGGCGAGGCGGAGTTCGCCGACCGGCTCGCGGACGACGAGATCCGGCGGCGCATCGAGGACTTCCGGGAACGGGTGCGGACCGAGGCGCGCCGCCGGGTCGCCCAGCGGCAGGGCCGCGACCGGGTGGCGCGGCGGGCCGTGGAGGCGACCCCGGACCGGGTCGACTTCCTGCTCGCCGGCCGGGCCCAGCTGGACGAGCTGCGGCGTACGGTACGGCCGCTGGCGCGGCGGCTCGCGACCCGGCTCGCCGCGCGCCGCCGCCGGGCCGCGCGCGGCGAGATCGATCTGCGGCGCACCCTGCGGCGTTCCCTGTCGACCGGCGGCGTGCCGATGCGGCCGGTACTGAGGCAGCGGCGTCCCGGGCGGCCCGAGCTGGTGCTGCTGTGCGACGTGTCGGGCTCGGTGGCGGGCTTCGCGCACTTCACGATGCTGCTCGTGCAGGCGCTGCACGACCAGTTCAGCCGGGTGCGGGTGTTCGCCTTCGTCAACCGGGTCGACGAGGTGACGGACCTGGTGGCCCGGGGCCGCGCGGACCCGGCCGGGCTCGGCGAGCGGATCCTCGCGGAGGCGGAGCTGACCGGCTGGCACGGGCAGAGCGACTACGGGACGGCCCTCGGCGAGTTCGCCGAGCGGTACGCGGACGCGCTGGGCCCCCGCACCGTCGTCTTCGTCCTCGGCGACGCCCGTACCAACCGCAGCGACCCGAACCTGCCGGCCCTGAAGCGGATCGCGGACGGGGCCCGCCGGGTGTACTGGCTGAACCCGGAACAGCCCGCGCTCTGGTCCACCGGCGACTCCGTCGCCCACGCCTACGCGGAACTCGTCGACATGCGCCCCTGCCGGAACGCCCGCCAGCTCGCCGACCTGGTCGGACGGCTGCTCCCCGTGTGAGCGGCAGCGGGTACCGTGGCTCGCATGGAACTCATCGGTGAGATAACGACCGGCCGCCCGCTCCTCGTCCTCGCGGTCAAGGAGGAGGCCCAGCACCTCGACACCGACCTGCCCGTGCTGCTCACCGGCATGGGCAAGGTCAACGCGGCGACCGTGCTCGCGACCGCCCTCGCCCGCGGGCCGCGGCCCTCCGAGGTCGTCAACCTCGGCACGGCGGGCGCGCTGCGCCCCGGCTGGACCGGCACGCATCTGATCGGCACCGTGGTCCAGCACGACTTCGACGGGCAGCTCCTCGCCACCCTCACCGGCGAGACCTACGGCGCGCCGCTCACCCTGGCCGGCGGCGGCGAGGCCGTCCTCGCCACCGGCGACGCGTTCATCGCCGACGAGGCGTCCCGCGAGCGCCTCGCCGCCCGCGCCGCCCTCGTCGACATGGAGGGCTACGCGCTCGCCTCGGCTGCCGCGCTCGCCGGGGTCCCGCTGCGCATGGTCAAGCACGTCAGTGACGACGCCGGCGAGGGCGCGGGCCGCAGCTGGCGCGAGTCGGTCGCGGAGTGCGCGCGGGCGCTCGCGGACTGGGCGCAGGCGAACACGCCGTACCGGAGCTGAGCCGGGTACCGGCCCGCCTGCGGCGGTGGCTGAGACCCGCCTCACGGCCCCTGACGGGGGCGGAGCCCGGCACCGCACCCATCCCTGACGGCGTCTGGGACTGCGCGCGCTCCCCAACCCGCCCCGGGACACGTGCACTTCGTCGTGCCGTTCCTCGGACCTCCCTTGACATCGCTGAACCGCCCCTGCCTAAGCTGGGGCGGTTCCCTTCCGGACCCGTGGAGGCCACCGTGCACGCACCGAGCGCCGCGCAGCGCCGTGGCCGTCGTGCCGTGCGGGCCGGGGCCCTGCTGAGCTGCCGGCGGCACGTGGACTTCTGCCGCACCGCCTCCGCCATCTGTCCTTCCGCACACCGCTGATCACCGCCCGACCGCCGCGCGAGCCGTTCCCCTTCGGCCGCCGCGCCGCCGTCTCGGGCCGTCGTGTGCCGCGCTCCCGCTGAGCTCCCTCCGTATCGCCTCCTCGCCATGGCCGCGTGCCGTCATGCCCTCATGTCGCCCTGCGCATGCGGAGGTGGCGACACGGAGACGTGCCTCCGGACCGGCCCGGTGACGGCCCGCCCTGTCGCCTCAGCCTCTCGGAAGGACTCCCATGCCTCATCCGCCCCTGCACCTGGCCGTCGAGATCGACGGCGACGGTGCCCATCCGGCCGCCTGGCGCCGTGCCGCGCACGCGCCCGATGCCCTGCTGACACCGCGTCGGGTCGCGAGGACCGCGGCCGTCGCGGAGAACTCCGGCTTCACCCTGGTCACGCTCGACGACGACATCCTGCCGCCCGGCTCCGCCGCCTCGGGCGGCCCGGCGGGGCGGCTCGGGGCCGTCGAGCGGGCCGCGTACATCGCCGCGTCCACCAGCGTGATCGGCGTCGCGCCGGTCGTGGCGACCACCTACGCCGAACCGTTCCACGTCTCGACCCGGCTCGCCTCGCTCGACCACGTCTCGGTCGGCCGGGCCGGCTGGGTCGTGGGCGTCGAGGAGACGGCCGAGGCCGCCCGGGCCTGGGGACGGCCCCGGGTGGAGGGCCAGGCGGCGCTGCGCCGGGAGGCGGTCGACGGCGTGCGCGTGGTGCGTGACCTGTGGGACTCGTGGGAGGACGACGCCGTCATCCGGTCCGTGGCGACGAGCCGCTATCTGGACGGCGAGCGGCTGCACTACGTGGACTTCGAGGGCGAGACGTACAGCGTGAAGGGCCCGGCGATCGTGCCCCGCCCGCCGCAGGGCAGGCCCGTGGTGCTCGCGCCCGCCGGGCTCGTGCCCCCGGAACTCGTCGACGTCGCCCTGGTGGAGGGCGCCTCCCCCGCCCTGCTCGGCGAGGCGGCGGCCGCCTCGGGCGCTCCGCTCGCGTTCGCCGAGATCGAGGTGGCCCTGGACACGCCCGCCGAGTCGGCGGCGGACCGGATCGCGGACCTGGAGCGGTACGCCTCGTGGGACACGGCGCCCGGCAGGCCACCGGGCAGGCTGCGCTACACCGGCCCGGCGCGGGGACTGGTCGCGCTCCTCGAGGAGCTGAGCGGCCTGGTCGACGGGGTGCGGCTGCGTCCGCTGGTCCTGGACGAGGACCTGGCGGTCCTCTCGCGCCTGGTGCTGCCCGAGCTGTTCGTACGACGGGTGGCGGCGCGTCCGCTGCCCGGCGCCACGCTCCGCACCGCCCTCGGACTCCCCCGCCCCGACAGCCGCTTCGCCACCGCCGCCGGCACCGCCACCGCCTCCCTGGAGGGGAACCGATGACGCGCACCGACCCGCAGGACGTGCCCCGCCCCGACGCCCGGCTGCACTTCGGGGTGTTCTTCCAGGGCGTCAACCACTGGACCGTCTGGTCGCACCCGGAGAGCGGCTCGCAGATCGATCCGGCCTCCTTCCGCCGGATCGCGCAGACCGCCGAGCGCGGGCTGTTCGACGCGTTCTTCCTCGGTGACGGGCTGCGGCTGCGCGAGACGGACGGCCGGGTGCACGAGCTGGACGTGGCCGGGCGGCCGGACGCGCTGGTGCAGCTGTCCGCGCTCGCCGCGGTCACCCACCGGATCGGCCTCGTCTCGACGTCCAACACGACCTTCAACGAGCCGGGCGACCTGGCCCGCCGCTTCGCGAGCCTCGATCTGCTCTCCGGCGGCCGGGCCGGCTGGAACGTCGTCACCACGGACAACGCCTGGACCGGGGCCAACTTCCGCCGCGGCGGCTTCCTCGACCACGCCGACCGCTACACCCGCGCCGAGGAGTTCCTCCGGCTGGCCCGGGCGATCTGGGACGGCTGGGCGGACGGGGCGACGGCCGAGTCGGCCGACGCCCGCACCTGGTCCGTGCCGGGCACGATCGGTCAGGTGCGGGCCGCGGGCCCGCAGTTCGACGTGGAGCTGACGCCGACGCAGCCGCGCAGCCCGCAGGGGCATCCGGTGATCTTCCAGGCGGGCGACTCGCCCGCGGGCCGGGACTTCGCGGCGCGCAACGCGGACGTCATCTTCTCCGCACACGGCCAGGACTTCGACGACGCGCTCGCGTTCGCCGAGGACATCCGGCGGCGGCTGCGCGCGGCCGGGCGGCCGGAGGACGCGCTGCGCATCCTGCCGGGCACGGAGATCATCATCGGCGCGACGGAGAAGGAGGCCGAGGAGAAGGCCCGCTGGATCCGCCTCGAACAGGTCACGCCCGCCACCGCGCTCGCCATCGCGGGCCGGCTGTGGAACCTGGACCTGTCGGGGCGGGACGCCGACGGGCCGCTGCCCGCCGAGGATCCGGTGATCGTGGAGAACACCGGCGCGTTCGGCTCGGCGCGGGTCCGCGACCCGCGGGCCGTGGTCGCCGAGTGGCGGGCCAGGGCGGAGGCGAACGGCTGGTCGCTGCGGGAGACGGTGATCGAGCTGGGTCCGCAGCGCGGGCACGTCGGCACCCCGTCCGGACTCGCCGACAAGTTCACCCACTTCGCCCGGCACGGCGCCGTCGACGGCTTCAACATCACGCCGTATCTGATCCCGGACGGCCTCGACGACATCGTCGAGCTGCTCGTGCCGGAGCTCCAGGAGCGGGGGGCATACCGGACGGCGTACACGGGGACGACGCTGCGCGAGCACCTGGGCTTGAGGCCGGTGTCCTGAACCGTTCGGACACCGGGCGAGGGGCCGGGCGACACCGCGTTCAGCGCCTCGGTCAGGGTGTCCTTGAAGACCGTGACGTCCTTGGTGGTGTCGCC
>NZ_JBSGIW010000079.1:0-40568 GCF_053605265.1 Streptomyces sp. NPDC003943
GCCCAGGCCCTCCAGGGCGAGGAGCGTCGGCCGCGGCGCGCAGCCGCGGCAGCAGCGTCGTGCGCAGCGAGGCGGCGTCGTGCCGGCTGGTGTGGCTCACGGTGCTCAGCACGCACGCGATCCGTCCGTCCGGCCCGCGCACCGGCACCGCGAGCGCCACCAGTCCCGGCTCGACCAGCTGGTCGTCCACCGCGAAACCGGCCTCGCCCGCCTCGGCGACCCGGGCCGCGAAGTCACCGCCGGCCACCGCGCCCGAGCGGCCCGGGGGCAGGGCGGGGAAGCCGAGCCCCGCCGGATCGGCCGTCCGGCGCTGCCGCCACCGCTCCCACTCCGGTTCGTCCCACTCCGAGGCGAACAGCACGCCCGGCGCGGTGCGCTCCACCGGCAGCAGATCGCCGATGCGGAAGCTCACCGACATCGCCCGGCGCCGGGTCGCCTGGTGGACGAAGCGGATGCCGTCGCCGTCGGCGACCGCGAGCGACACCGACTCGTCCAGCTCGTCCGCGAGCGCGTCGGCGCGCCCGCCCAGCAGGTCGGGCAGCCGCACGGAGGCGAGGTAGGCGTTGCCGAGTTCGAGCAGCCGGGGCGCGAGCACGATGTCGCGGCCCTCGATCCGTACGTATCCCATGCGGGCGAGCGTGCCGGTGACCCGGTCGACCGTGGAGCGGGCGAGTCCCGTGGCGCGTTCGAGTTCGCCGACCGCGAGGCGGCCGCCCGCGTCGGTGAGCCGGCGCAGCACGCCGAGGCCGCGCAGCAGGGGCGTCACCGCCTCGGGCGGCGCGCCGGCGGTCGTGTCGTGGGGTGTCGGTGGCATCGGCTCTCCGTCGTGGATCTTCGCTCCACCGTAGTGAATACGCGTGCGGCACGGACACGGCACCCCGTTGACAGGCGGGCCCGGCCGCGACCAGACTCCCAGCATAGTGAAGAAGTCTTCACTATGCGAACAACCCTTGATTCGACGCGACGAGGA
The DNA here is from genome assembly GCF_053605265.1 of Streptomyces sp. NPDC003943. NCBI lineage: Bacteria > Bacillati > Actinomycetota > Actinomycetes > Kitasatosporales > Streptomycetaceae > Streptomyces > Streptomyces sp. NPDC003943. The sequence continues at coordinate 971 of NZ_JBSGIW010000079.1, forward strand.
GACCTCATGCACACCACCGTCGGCATCATCGGCGGCGGCCCCTCCGGCCTGCTCCTGGCCCGCCTGCTGCACCGCGCCGGCATCGACAGCGTCGTCCTGGAGAGCCGCGACCGCGCCTACGTCGAACAGCGCCAGCGCGCCGGCATCCTCGAACAGGCCACCGTCGACGCCCTGCGCGCCGTCGGCGCGGGCACCCGCCTCGACGCCGAGGGCCTCCCGCACGACGGCATCGAGCTCCGCCACGACGGCCGCGCCACCCGCATCGACTTCCCCGCCCTGACCGGCGGCCGGCGCGTCTGGGTCTACGCCCAGACCGAGGTGGTCAAGGACCTCGTCGCCCTCCAGCTCGCCGAAGGCGGCCCGCTCCTCTTCGAGGCCGAGGCCGTCGCCGTCGAGGGTGCCGACACCGACCGCCCCCGCATCCGCTACACCCGCGAGGGCCGCGAACAGATACTCACCTGCGACTACGTCGTCGGCTGCGACGGCTACCACGGCGTCACCCGCCGCGCCGTCCCCGAGACCGCGCAGCGCACCTTCGAGCGGACCTACCCCTACTCCTGGCTCGGCATCCTCGCCGACGCCCCGCCCGTCTACGACGAGCTGATCTACGCCCACTCCGAGCGCGGCTTCGCCCTCGCCAGCATGCGCTCGCCGTCCGTCAGCCGGCTCTACCTCCAGGTCCCCAACGGCACCGACCCGGCCGACTGGCCCGACGAGCGCGTCTGGGACGAACTCGACGCCCGCCTCGCCCTGAGCGCCGACCCCGGCTGGCGCCTCACCCGCGGCACCGTCACGCAGAAGGCCGTGCTGCCGATGCGCAGCTCCGTCACCGAGCCGATGCGCTTCGGCCGGATCCTCCTCGCCGGAGACGCGGCGCACATCGTGCCCCCGACCGGCGCCAAGGGCCTCAACCTGGCCGCCGCCGACGTCATCGTCCTCGCCCGAGCCTTCGCCCACCTGCACAAGACCGGCTCCACCGAGCTCCTCGACGCCTACTCCGACACCTGCCTGCGCCGGGTCTGGCGGGCCGAGCACTTCTCGTACGCCATGACCACCACCCTGCACGCCGACCCGGCCCAGTCGCCCTTCGACACCCGTCTCCAGCAGTCCCAGCTGGACCGCATCGCCACCTCCCCGCACGCGGCCGCCGAACTCGCCGAGAACTACACCGGGTTGCCGCTCGACGTCTGACGGGAGACCGCCGGGCGGCTACGCCCCGGGCGACTCCGAGAGCAGGACCACCTCCAGGCGGCGCGGCCCGTGCACCCCCTCCACCCGGTCGAGCTCGATGTCGCTCGTCGCCGACGGCCCGGAGATCCAGGTCAGCGGCCGCTCCGGCGCCAGCCGGGGCAGCGCGAGCGGCACCGACGCCACCACCTGCTCCGGCACCCGCACGACACACAAGTGCAGATCCGGTACGAGGGTCAGAGCGCGGCGCCCCTGGGCCTGGCCGCCGTCGAGGACGATCGTGCCCGTCTCGGCGACGGCGACCGCGCAGCCGGTCACCACCGCGTCCGTCGCGTCCAACTGAAGGGCCGTCAGAGGCCCGTCGTCGCCCCGGAGTTCGACGTCCGCGCCCAGCCCCGACAGCCACTCCGACGGCAGCCCGGGCGGTACGGCGACACTGCGCGCACCGTGCGCGGCGAGCAGCCGGCCGATCAGCTCCGCGAGTCCGTCGGACCCGGTGCGGTGGACGACGGCGCGGTAGTCGGCGAGGTTCTCGTGCAGCAGATCGACGAGCGCGGCCGGATCGTCCGGTGCGTGCTGCCGCCGATAGCGGCGCTCCGGCTCGGGCGCCTCCGGGGCGCCGGCGACGGCGGCCCGGATCCGGGCGAGGACCAGCTCTCTGGAAGAGGTCATGAACGGTTCTTCCTCCACCACTCGCGGAACGGCTCCGCCGGCATCTCCGGCAGGTCACGGCTCTCGGTCCAGGACCCGGCGCCCGGCGGGTTCCTCGGGTGCAGGGCGCGGGTCCGGGCGGCGAGGCGCTCCCCGGCGGCGAGCACGCCCGGCCGGTCGAGCACCCAGCCCGCGGCCTTGACCGCCGCGCGTTCGAGCCGGTGCCCGGGGCCGCCCTGCGCCGCGACCCGCTCGCGCAGGTGCACGAGCACCTCGGGGATGTCGATGGCGACCGGGCACACCTCGTAGCAGGCCCCGCAGAGCGACGAGGCGTACGGCAGCGAGGCGTCGACCTCGCTCGCAGTACCGCGCAGCTGGGGAGTGAGGATCGCGCCGATCGGGCCCGGGTAGACGGAGCCGTAGGCATGGCCGCCGGCCCGCTCGTACACCGGGCAGACGTTCAGGCAGGCCGAGCAGCGGATGCAGCGCAGCGCCTGGCGGCCGGTCGCGTCGGCCAGGACGTCGGTGCGGCCGGCGTCGAGCAGCACCAGATGGAAGTTCTCGGGCCCGTCGCCGTCGGTGGTGCCGGTCCACATCGAGGTGTACGGGTTCATCCGCTCGGCGGTCGAGGAGCGGGGGAGCGTCTGCAGGAAGACCTCCAGGTCCCGCCAGGTGGGCACGACCTTCTCGATGCCCACGACCGAGATCAGGGTCTCGGGGAGGGTGAGGCACATCCGGCCGTTGCCCTCGGACTCGACCACGACGAGCGTGCCGGTCTCGGCGACCATGAAGTTGGCGCCGGAGACGCCGACCTTGGCGCGCAGGAACTTCTCGCGGAGATGGAGCCGGGCGGCTTCGGCGAGTTCGGCGGGATCGTCGGTGAGGTCCTCGGGGGCCGGGCGGCCCCAACGGGCCATCTCGGAGCGGAAGACGTCCCGGATCTCGCCCCGGTTGCGGTGGATCGCCGGGACGAGGATGTGCGAGGGCCGGTCGTCGCCCAACTGGACGATGAGTTCGGCGAGATCGGTCTCGTAGGCGCGGATGCCCTCGGCCGCCAGGGCCTCGTTGAGGCCGATCTCCTGGGTGGCCATCGACTTGACCTTGACGACCTCATGCTGCTCAAGGTCACTGCCGCCGGTCGCTTTGACCAGGTCGGCGACGATCCGGTTGGCCTCGGCGGCGTCCGCCGCCCAGTGCACCGTGCCGCCCGCCGCGGTCACCGCCTCCTCCAACTGGACGAGATAGCGGTCGAGGTGACGGAGCGTGTGGTCCTTGATGCGCCGCCCCGCCTCCCGCAGCTCCGCCCAGTCGTCGAGCTCGGCGACCGCACGGGCCCGCTTGTCGCGGATGGTGTGGGTGGCGTGCCGCAGGTTGGCGCGGAGCGTCTCGTCGCGCACCGCGTCGTGCGCGGCCTTCGGGAAGGCGGGCATGCCGAGAAAAGTGCCGCTCATGCCAGGGGCTCCTCTTCCGTGCTCGCCAGGATCTCCGCGAGGTGCACCGGCCGCATCTCCGGGAACACCTTCATCCGGCTCATCGTGCCACCCAGGTGCATCAGGCACGAGCTGTCCGCCCCGCACAGCACCTCGGCCCCGGTCGACACGGCGTTGCGGACCTTGTCCGCGCCCATCGCCGCCGACACGTCCGGGTTCTTCACCGCGAACGTGCCGCCGAAGCCGCAGCACTCCTCCGCGCCGGGCAGTTCGACCAGCTCCAGGCCCTTGACGGCTTCGAGCAGCCGGCGCGGCCGGTCGCCGAGCCCGAGGAGGCGCAGCCCGTGACAGGAGGGGTGGTAGGTGACCCGGTGCGGGAAGTACGCGCCGACGTCGGTCACACCGAGGACGTCGACCAGGAACTCCGTCAGTTCGTAGGTCCGCGGCCCGAGTTCGGCGGCGCCGGGGCCGAACTGCGGGTAGTGGCGGCGGATCATCGCGGCGCAGGAACCGGAGGGGGTGACCACGTACTCGTACCCCTCGAAGGCGCGCACCGTCCGCCGGACCAGGGGAGCGGTCTCGGCGCGGTAGCCCGTGTTGAACTGCGGCTGCCCGCAGCAGGTCTGGGCGGCCGGGAAGTCGACGGTGACGCCGAGGCGTTCGAGCAGCCGGACGGTCGCCACCCCCGTCGCCGGATACAGGGCGTCGTTGACGCAGGTGACGAACAGGGCGACGCGCATGTGCGGGGTCCTCCGGGTCAGGGGCGCGGCCAGGGCCGCCCGTCGAGTCGTTCGATGTCCCGGTTGAAGCGTTCCAGGACGGCGGCGAAGTCCGCCACCTCCCGGGGCGTCCAGTCGGCGAGCACCCGTTCCAGGCCCTCGACGTTGTAGGAGCGGTCGGCGTCCAGGCGCCGCTCGCCCTCCTCGGTGATGCGGAACTTGCGGGCGATGCCGCCGGCCGGGTCGGGAATCCGCTCGACGACCCCGGCCCGCAGCATGGCCGCCGTCTGCCGGTTGAGCGTGGAGGCGTCCAGGCCGAAGGCGTCGCTGAGCTGGCTGATGGACATCGGCCCGTCCATCCGGATGCGGGTGAGCAGGAGGTACGCGCTCCGGTCGAGGTTGCCGCCGGCCGCCCGTGAGCGCGGCGCGTGGAGCAGCGAGTACCGCGCCAGGAGCATGGTCTCGAACTCGATCAGATGCGTGGGCTTGTCCATCGGCTCAGGATAGGCAGCGGGCAGTGATTGTGCATGTTGCACATCATGTGTACCTTGCACATCGCCGGCGATGTGCCACCCGTCGTTCGCCGTCCAAGGAGCTTCCATGCCCGCCACCACGCCCGCCGCCCGCCCCCAACGCGGGCGGCGATCTCAGCGGCGTGGTGCTGCCGGTGGACGGGGGCTGGTCGGCGGTGCGAGCCGGCCCGCCGCCGGTCACGACCTGCGGCGCGGCTTCCCGGAGCGACCGCTCTTGGGGGCCGCGCCGCCGCCGGTGCGGCCGCCGCCCGGCTTCTGCCCCTGCTTGGACTGCTGCCGCTGCCCGGCGGCCTTCGGCTTCGCCGAGCGTCCGCCCTTCGTGCCCTTCGCGTCCTTCGCGCCCGTGTCCTTGGTCTTGGCCGTCTTCTCGTCGGGGCGCCGGCCGCGCGAACTGTTCACGGTCCGCCCGCGCACGATCCCGATGAAGTCCTCCACCAGATCGGTGGTCGCCTCCTCCGGCCAGGACAGTGCCACCTGCGACTGCGGAGTCCCCGTGATCGTCCGGTACGTGAGGTCCTTGCGGTGGTGGAGCCGCGCGAGCGACTGCGGCACGATCAGCAGCCCGATCCCCGCCGCCACCAGCTCGATCGCGTCGGCCGTCGTCGCCGGGCGCTCGAACGCGGGCTGTCCCGGCGGGCCGTCCCAGTCCAGCGTGTCGTCCAGCGGATGCAGCACGATCTCGTCGGCGACGTCCTCGACGGTCACCTCGTCCGCCGCCGCCACCACGTGGTCCTTGGGGCACACGACGACGGTCAGCTCCGTGTAGAGCGGGATGGCGCTGAGCTCCGTACGGTCCACGGGCAGGCGTACGAAACCGGCGTCGGCACCGCGCTCCCGCAGCAGCGCCGCGGCCTCGCCCGGCTGCACCTGCAGCAGCTCGAGCGGCACGTCGGGCAGCCGCTCCTGCCAGATCCGCACCCACTTGCCCGGCGTCACGCCCGGCACGTACGCCAGCCGGAACGACGGAGCGGCCGGGGCCGGCGCCGGGGCCGCAGCCGGGGCCTCAGCTGGGGCCGGGGCGGCCGCGGAAGCGGAGGGAGCGGGGGTGGGGGAGGTGTCCGAGCCTGTCACCAGGCCAGATTACCGGCCGTGGTCGGCGGCGGCGCCCCTGGCCGATATTCTTGTCGCATGACGCAGCACCAGACCGCCCAGACCATGAAGCCCGCCACCGCGGCGAAGAAGCTGGGTGTGTACCTCGATGCCACCCCCGCCGAGTTCCGCGAGGGTGTCGTCTCCCGTGCCGAGCTCAACGCCCTCCAGACCGATCCGCCGGAGTGGCTGCGCGAGCTGCGCCGCACCGGACCGCACCCCCGCCCCGTCGTGGCGGCCAAGCTCGGCATCTCCATCTCCGGCCTCGCCCGCGGCGGCGTCACGGAGGCGCTCACCACCGAGCAGATCGAGGCCCTCAAGGCAGAGAACCCCGAGTGGCTCCAGAAGGAGCGCGCCACCCAGGCGGAGGTCCGCAAGGAGACCGTCCGCATCAAGGAGATGCACGCAGAGAAGGCGGCGCGGGCGCAGCAGCAGGACTGAGCCCGGGGCGGCCCGGGCCCTGGCGGCCCGGACCGCCCCGCCGCCGCCCTGGACCGCCGGCACAGCCGTGATCCGGCCGCGCCGGCTCCAGCCGCACCGCCGTAGCTCGGGTGCGTCGGCTTCGCCCGTACTGCCGTGTTCCGGGTACGTCGGCTTCGCCCGTACTGCCGTGTTCCGGTTGCGTCGGCTTCGCCCGTACCGCTGTGATCAAGACGCGTGCACTCTGCCCGTACCGTCGTAATTCGGATGCGTCGGCTCTGCCCGTAGTGCTGCAATCGCCGGATGTCACGCGAGACCGAGACACCGGCCGTGCCGGTGACAGACGTGCCCATCACGCTCGACCGCGGGCGGTTCGCCGACGCGGTCACGCCCTGGGAGGACACCGGCTGGCGGGCGGCCGCCCTGGAGTGGGCGGAGCGGGGCCTGGCCCGCCACGGTCTGGCCGAGGCCGGACCGCGCGAGGCGCGGATCAGGCCCTGGTCGATCCTCGTCCGCTTCCGTACCGGAACGAACGCGCGCGACGCGGTCTGGTTCAAGGCGAGCGCGCCCGCCGCCGGGTTCGAGGCGGCGCTCGGAAGCGCGCTCGCCGAGTGGGTGCCCGAGCACGTGATGACGCCGCTCGCGGTCGACGCCGAACGCGGCTGGTCGCTGCTGCCCGACGGGGGCCCGCTCTTCCGGAAGGTCCTCGACGCCGGGGCGGCCGGGCCGGCCGACTGGCCGGCGGCGGTGGGGCAGTACGCGCGGATGCAGCGCGCCCTGACCCCGTACGCCGACCGGATGACCGAGCTGGGCGTGCCCAGCGCCCGGACCGCCCATCTGCCCGGGATCTTCGACCGGCTCGTCGAGGAGAACCCGACCCTGGCCCCGGACGCCCGGCGGTCGCTGCGGGCCCGGCGCCCGCGGCTGCTCGACTGGTGCGCGGAGCTCGACGCCCTCGGCATCCCCGACTCGCTCGACCACTGCGACCTGCACGACGGCCAGGTCCTCGCCCCCGCCCCCGGGCGCTTCACCTTCTTCGACTGGGGCGACGCCGGGGTGGCGCACCCCTTCGCCAGCCTCCTCGTCCCGGCGCGTGACGTGCGCGAACGGTACGGGCCCGAGGCGGTGGCGGGCGTCCGCGACGCGTATCTGGAGCCCTGGACGGACCTCGGCGCGCCGCTGCCCGAGCTGCGCCGCGCCGCGACCCTCGCCGTCCGCCTCGCCGCCATCGGCCGGGCGGTCTCGTGGGGCCGGCTGTTCCCCGGCACACCGGCCGGGGACTGCCACGAGGCGAGCGCCTACTGGGTCGAGGAACTGTTCGCCGAGCCCGACCTGCTCTGACCGCCGTCCGGTCGCCGGTCCCGCCGGGCGACGAGGTGCAGCAGCCGGGCGGTGTGCCGGTACGGGGCCCGTCCGGCTGCCGCGATCTCCAGGCGCTCCAGACGGGCGTAGTACCCGGGGTCGAACTTCACCGTGTCGTCGGGGATGTAGTCGCAGAACACCCGGATCCCGTAGTGGTGCACCTCGCCACATCCCAGCGTGCGGAGCGTCGCGGTCAGTTCCTCGGCCGTGTGCAGCCGCAGCTCGGCGTCGAACATCCCGGTGTGCACGGTCGGCGCGTCGAGCGCCTCCAGGACCGCGTCGGGATCCATCGTCCGCACCGCCGAACGCAGCGCCTCCGAATGGCGGTTCATGGCGATGACCGACACGAGCCCGCCCTCGCGCAGCGCCCCGAGCGCCACGCCGAGCGTCGCCGCCTCGTCCGGCATGTACGGCAACAGGCCGTGGCAGAGCGCCACATCGAACCCGCCGTCCGCCAACTCGGCTGGCAGAGCCCCCACTTCGGCCTGCACGCAGGTGATCAGGTCTGCCACGCCCGCCTCGGCCGCGCGCCGCGCCGCGGTCGCCAGCATGGCCGGCGCGTAGTCGACGACGGTCACGTGGTGGCCGCGAACAGCCAGCCGGACCGCGTCGCCGCCGTCCCCGCCGCCGAGGTCGAGCACGCGCAGCGGCCCACTGCTCAACTCGGCGAGATGAGGCGCCAGATCGGCCTCGGCCACGGCGTAGCGCAGCCGTCCCCACGGTGCCTCCTGCCAGTCCTGCCATGCTGCGACGCCCTGGTCGAAACTCTGCGAAGCCACCGTCACCCCTTCTCGTTGTCGCCGTTGTCGCGGAAATGTCGGTCCAGGTAGTCGATCAGTGCCGGCTCCTTCCCGCGCAGGGCCTCGCGCCGCTCGGCGGGAAGGCCCGCCAGGACGTCCACGAGCACCCGCCTGCGCGGGACGTCGACCATGTTCCCGGCGTACAGCCGGCACTCCGGACACCAGGCGAAGCCGACGCACCGCTCGTAGAGCTCGGACTCGGGCGGGTGGAAGCGGTACTGGTACGAACGGATGGGCGTCCGGCAGTCGGCGCAGACCCGTCGCTCTCCGTCGGCGACGCTCTCCAGGCCGCCCTTGATCCACCTGTACCGGTCCTGCGGCCGTCTCTGTATGCGCACGGGGATCATCCTGCCCGCAACCGCTCCGGTACGGAGTCCCGCAGCGCCCCGATCAGCGCCGCGACCGCCGGATGCGCGCCGGCTCCGCTGCGGAACGCGATCCGGGTCCGGCGACGCACCGGCAGTGCCGTCAGGCGCACTCCGGTCGGCGGGTCCGTCGCTCCCAACTCCGGGACGACAGCCACACCCTGACGGGCCGCCACGAAGGCGAGCACCGTCGCGAACTCGTCCACCTGGTGCCGTACGCGCGGCACGAACCCCGCCGTCCGGCACACCTGCTCGGTCACCGCCCGGCACAGCGTGTCGGGAGCCGCCATGATCCACGGCGCGTCCCGCCAGTGCGCGAGCACCGCCAGGCCGACGGAGCCCTCGGAGTTCTCTGGTGCCGGCGCGGGCGAGGCCAGGTACATCCCCTCCTCGCACAGCGGTTCGGCAGCGAGTCCCGGCTCCAGGGGCGACGGCACCAGGTCGTAGTCGTGGACCAGGGCCACGTCGAGGTCGCCCGCCCGCAGTGCGTGCGCCACTCCGGCCGGATCGGTCTCGGAGACCATCGGCTCCAGGGCCGGATGGCGGGCGGCGAGCAGGACGAGGGCCTCCGGCACGATCGCGCGGGTCGCGGTCGGGAAGGCGCCGATCCGCAGTGGACCGGCCGGCCCGCGCCGGGCCTCGGCGAGCTCGGCCGCCGCCTGCTCCAGGCGTTCGAGTACGGCCTCCGCGTGCCGTACGAGGTTCTCCCCGGCCGGAGTGAGCCGCACCCCGCGGCCGGAGCGTTCCAGGAGCGCCACCCCGGCCTCCCGTTCCAGGGTGCCGAGCTGCTGCGACACCGCCGAAGGGGTGAACGACAGGGCGTCGGCGACCGCGGCGATGGTGCCGCGCAGGGCCAGTTCGCGCAGCAGGCGCAGACGTCGCACATCGAGCATCAGCTCAGCTTACGCTTCGCATCAAAAACGCGAACTGGACCTGAGGGGTCGGCCGCCCGCACCCTCGACGGCATGGCACAGGACTTCATCCCGCACGGGATCCACGTACCGCTCGTCACGCCCTTCGCCCGCGACGGCCGCCCCGACCTCGACGCCCTGGCGGGGCTCGCGCACTCCGTCCTCGACGACGGCGCCGCCGGGCTCGTCGCGCTCGGCACGACCGGCGAGGCCGGCGCCCTCGAACCCGAGGAGCGCCGGGCCGTCGTCGACACCTGCGCCCGGGTCTGCCGGGAACGCGACGCGCAGCTCGTCGTCGGCGCCGGAAGCGGCGCCACCGCCTCCGCCGGCCGTGACCTCGTCGCACTCGCCCGGTGGCCCGAGGCCCGGGCGGCCCTGGTCATCGTCCCGGCCTTCGTGCGCCCCTCGCAGGAGGGGGTGATCGCCCACTTCACCCGGCTCGCCGCCGACAGCCCCGTACCGCTGGTCGTCTACCACATCCCGTACCGCACCGGCCGCTCGCTCGACGCCGCCACCCTCCGCGCCCTCGCGGCCGTCCCCGGCGTGATCGGCGTGAAGCACGCCGTCGGCGGCATCGACCAGGACACCGTCGACCTCCTCGGCGACCTGCCGCCCGGCTTCGCCGTCCTGGCCGGCGACGACACCTTCGCGTCCCCGCTGCTCGCCCTCGGCGCCGCCGGCGGCATCCTCGCCTCGGCGCACCTGGCCACCGACCGCTTCGTCCGGCTCGCCGCGGCCTGGCGCGACGGCGACGCGCCCCGCGCCCGCGCCCTCGGACACCGCCTCGCCCGCCTCTCGGCCCGGCTGTTCGCCGAGCCCAACCCGGTGGTCGTCAAGGCCGTCCTGCACGCCCAGGGCCGCATCCCCACCCCCGACGTCCGCCTCCCGCTCCTCCCGGCGTCCGAGGCGTCGGTGGCGGCGGCCCTGGCGGAACTGGCCGCGCTCGACGCCTCGGATGGGCGAAGTACGCCTGTGACAGCTGAACCGAACCCGTCCGTGGGCACATTCAGGTAGTGATGAGCACCATGATCATGACGCCGTCGAGGGCAAGGCCCAAGCACAAGCAGCCTAGGGAGAGGACGACGTACACGACTGTGCGACGCCCCGAGCGGTGGACGACCACCTTCTCCGGGTCCTGCGGGTCGTAGGCGACCTGGATGCTCTCGGCGCCGGCCCTGCCGTCCACAGTTCGGCTCACGCCCGCAGTGTCCGTGTAGACGTACGTCCTTGAGCTGCCGAGCCGGTCAGGTGTATCAGCGGCGTTCGCCGCTTCGACGGTGATGCCGTGCCGAGTCAGCTGCCACCCCCTGAACGCTGCCCACATCCCCGCGGCGCCGCCTGCGGTGGCCCCCGCGGCTACCAGGCCGTTGAACAGGGTGACGACCGCCAGGATGACGCCGCTCAGCCCGCCCTCCCGGATCCCGATGGTCAGGGCTAGGGCGACGATCAGGAGGCCAACGGCGAGCGCTCCCCACCTCGGGATGCGCTGCCTCCTCTCCGCCGGGGACGTGGTCAGGACTCGCGTGGCGACGAGGCCGGAGCCGTCGACGACCACGTCCCCTTCGGCGCGCTCGGGCAGGGCGCGGTTCACGGCCTCGGCGAAGACCCTGGCTGCTGCCTCGCTCACACCGCCGACCCGGCGGACGGCCGGCGCCACCCCGGCCGCGGCGGTCAGCTCGATGGTGACCGACCGACCCTCGGCGCGTATCCGTTCGATCGCCACCAGAGGAATGCGCAGTTCCTCGTGCGGGCGGCTCAGGAGCAGCACCGCGCCCTCGGCACGCAGGACGGTGCCCTTGCTCCCCTGCAGGACGGGTATGGGCGATGTGATCGACATGATCGTGATCGTAGAGCGTCTCCCGCGGCTCGAAGCGGGATTGCCGCTGCCGCAATCGGCCCTCCGTCACCCCCAGCAGAGTCAGGCTCGCCCGGCTGGTATCGGCGAAGAGCTCGGGATGGAACTCCGTGGCCGGTCGGGGGCCGTACAACGGAGAGTGCACCATCGCCCCTTTACGGACACGGCCTGGTCGGCTCCGGCCGGGCAGCCGCGTCACGAACGCGGAACCGTGGCATGTACACGGCGCGTCCTCCTGTGTGCGCCGGGTGAGCGGAACCCCGGCGCATCACGCCCGAAGCAGGAGGACTCGATGGCCACGCCCGGCACGACCCCGCCCCCCGCCCGGAAGAGCGGCGGCTGCCTCTCGGCGCTGCTGATCATCGCCGTCATCCTCGGCCTCGCCTACGGGGCCTCCAAGTTCTTCGACGACAAGAACAAGTCGTCCTCGTCCTCGTCCTCCTCGTCGTCCTCCGGCGACAAGGACGGCTCCTGGAACGTCGGCGACTGCGGCGGCCCCGACCCGGACGACGCCCCCGACGGCTACCGCGCGGTCGACTGCGGCGACTCCGGCGCGACCTTCAAGGCGCTCGCGGTGATGGACGCCAGCATCCTGCCCGACGCCATCCAGTGCCCGGCCGGCACCGACCTCATCATCCAGGTCAAGATCTCCTTCGGCTCCGGTGGCGACAAGAGCGGCGGCATCCCCAGCAAGACCGTCTGCGGACGCAACCTCTCCGGCACCCACCCGGGCGACGCGGGCGCCGGCGGCGGCCAGCTCGTCAAGGGCGACTGCGTGACCTCCACGGCCCAGGAGGTGCCCTGCGCCCAGGCCGCCGGCAGCGGCTACAAGGTGCTCGACCTGACCAAGGACGTGAAGCAGTGCCCGTCCGGCACCACCGAGCCCATGCGACTCACGCTCGCGATCGGACGCCCGTACGACGTGATCTGCGCCGCCAAGGTCTGAGCACCGTCACACCGTGTGCGCCTCGAAGTCCCAGAAGGGGCGCAGACGTTGGCGAGCCGCGACGGTCTGCGGATGTCGGGCGCCGAGGGTGCGGGCGAGCGTGCGGAGGGCCGTGTCCTCCAGCTTGCCGGCCTCCTCGGCATTCCGTAGGTCCCGCAGGCCGGCGGAGAGCGCGACCTGGCAGGAAAGGGTGAACGGATGCTCGTTGCCGAGAGCCTCCCCGGCCCTCAGCAGGGTTTCGCGGCCGAGCTCGACGCCGTAGTCGAACAGGCCGTTGAGGGTGCGGGCCGCTCCGGTGTTCAGGGCGCAGCCGAGGACCCAGGGGTGATCGGCGCCGAGTGATTCGGTCAGCCCCACGAGCGCGGCCTCCAGGAGGTCGAGCGCGCCGGCCCCTTCGCCCGCGGCCTGCATCGCGAGCGCGGTGCTGATCAGCATGCCGATGGCGACGGGGTGGGCGGAACCGAACAGGTCCCGGAAGCCGGCCTCGGCCTCGTCGACGAGCTCGCGGGCCTCGTCGACGTCGCCGTGCTCCCGAAGGAAGTTGCCGTAGTCGTTGAGGAAGCTCAGCGTCGCGTGATGGCCGCGGCCGTGAACCTGTTCGAGATCCTCGAGAACGGCGGCCATGGCGGCGCCGAGGTCCGGGTGGAGGGCGCCCCCGCTTCGCCGGCACCGGATCAGCTGGACGCGGGCTTCGAGGGTCTGTGGATGCAGGGAGCCCAGCACCAGCTCGTGCATCCGCAGCGTGGACTCCTGGCGGGCCAGGGCCTCCCCGTAGCGGCCGAGCAGCCGCAGGTCCTGGGCGACGGCGAGGCCGGTGGCGAGGGTGGTGACGGTCTGCGGGAGGAGCGCGCGCTCGCTGCGCGCGAGCGTGGCGGTGTCGTGTTCGAAAGCGTCTTCGTAGCTGCCGAGGAGCCGGAGTCCGCGTCCGAGGTCGTTGCGGGCGGCGAGGGTGACGACGTCCGTGTCGCCGAGCAGCCGGTGCGCCTCGCTCAGCGTCCGGTGCTGAAGGTCGTCGGCCTCCTGGTACCGGCCGAGGTGGCGAAGGTCGCTCGCGAGGGCGCCGTCGCAGAGCATGTTGCCGAGCTCGTTGGCGGGGACGGCCTCGCCGAGCCGCTCGCGCAGCCCGAGGTCCACACGCTGGGCGTCGTAGACGCGTCCCTCGGCCCGCAAAAGGCTGCTCTCCTGGACGGTGAGATCGAGCATCGGCTCGGCGAGTGGATCCATGAACTCGGTCCAGGCGGCGCGGATCCTCTCGGCGAGGCGGATCCCGGTGCGGTACTCGCCGCTGTGCACGCTGTAGCGCAGGCAGTTGAGCACGGTGTTCTGGATGCCCCGGCTGCCACTGGTGAGAGCTCCGGAGGGTTCGAGGTGGGGCAGGAGGTCGGCGTAGGAGGGCCAGCCGCGGCTGTCCAGGGGGTTGCCGGGGTCCGCCCAGGGGAGCACGCTGCGGACGGCTTGGCGGTAGGCGTCGCGGCCGTCGCCGTCGGTGAGCTCGGCGACGATGTCGTGGACGTGCCGGTGCATGTGCACCGTGTCCGGGTAGGTGACAAGGGCGCGGGTCTCGCGGGTGAACAAGGAGTAATCGACGAGGGTGTCCAGGGCCCGGTTCCATGCTCGCGCGTCGCCGACCATCCACCGCTGTTCCTTCGGCAGATCCACGGGGAGTTCACGCACGATGCCGAGCGGGATCCGCCCAGGTCCGAACGCCGCGGCAAGGTTGAGAACGTCGAAGGCTTGTGGGTGGTCGCGCCGGAGCTCCGCCAAGAGGATCGACCAGTTGGCGAAGGAGTCGTCGGGGACTCCCGCCACGGCCGCGGGGCCCCCGAAGAGGGAGACCCGCCGTCCCTGGACCATCCGCAGGTACGCGGCGACCTCCATCCCGGATTCGCCGAGCCGGGCGGCGAGCTGGGCGAGCGCCAGCGGCACGTCGCCGAATTCGGCGGCGACTTCATCGGCCTCGGACGCGGTGATGTGCGGGGCGCGCCGCATCAGGTAGGCGGTGGACTCGGTCCGGTCGAAGCCGGGGACCTCGATGACATCGGTGTGCCCGCCCCAGCCACGGTTGCGCGACGTGATCAGTACATGCCCAGTGCCCTGGGGCAGGACGGCCTCGGCGTCGTCGGTGTCGTCCCAGCCGTCGAAGACGACGAGCCAGCGGGAGTGCGGGTCGCCCCGGCGCAGCGCCTCGCGGACGGCGCGGATGCGTTCGCCGGGCTCGTTGCCGGTGGAGAGGCCGAGCTCGACGGCGAGTTCGCCGAAGCGATCGCGCAGGACGGTGCGGTCGTCGGAGTTCACCCACCACACGACGTCGTAGTCGGAGCTGAAGCGGTGGGCGTACTCGGCGGCGATCTGGGTCTTGCCGATGCCGGACATGCCGAGCAGGGTGCACGTCGCACTGCCCCGTTCGGAGTCCATGAGCCGCGTCTGGAGCGTGGTGAGCAGGTCCTCCCGGCCGGTGAAGCGCGGGTTGCTGCGCGGGACCTCGCCCCAGATCGTGGGCGGGGTGTCCGGGTAACGGACGCGAGAGCCCGGCAGGTCGGCGAGGGCGGATCGGCGGCGAGGCTCGACGCAGAGCCGGCTCAGCAGCCGCTTCTCCGCCTCCTCCTCGCCGATGGACCAGAGGCTTGCCGGCTCCAGCACTCTGGCCGCCGGGAGCAGGGTCCGGTTGGTGATGTCGACCGCGGCGAACCGCTCGGCGTGGGCCGCGACGAAGCCGCGCAGCACCTCGTTCCACTCGTCCGCCGAACGTGGGCCGACGCCGAAGATCCGGTCGCTGAGGACGAGAAGGACCCTGCCGCGAGCGAGCAGCAGGTCCTTGAAGTAGTCCTCCAGGGGCACCTCCCGCAGCGGATCCCAGCGCTGCAGCGCCACGCGGCAGCCGTGGGTCTCCAGCCGCTGGGCGAGCCACGCCGCCCAGGGGCGGTGGTAGCCGGGAAAGACGACCGTGAGGTGCCGGAGGTCCTCCGGGCTCGTCGTGGGCGCCTGCCCGCCTTCTCGTACGTCCGTGCTCGGTGTGGGTCTCGCCTCGGCCTGCTCCTTCCGCTCCCTGAGGAGCGCCACCTCCTCCTGGAGTTCCACGCAGCGCTGCTCGACGCCCGCAACGCGCTGCTCCGTCGCCCTCAGTGCCTCGCGCAGTTCCGCCACCCGTCGGAGGAGCGCCCTGCTCCACGCCGCGTCCGGGCGGCCGTACGCGGCGTTCGTCACCCAGGGCAGGTCGCCCGTCGCGTTCTGTCCGAACTGCTGGGGTTCCGGGGAGCCGCGTTCGAGGAGTGCCGACCGGGACGCCTGCCATATGGTGTTGAGCGTCAGTTCGGGGCCGGCCGCGGGCAGGCCACTCTCGAGGATGTCGATCAGGACCCCGGTGAACTCGGGGTAGGGCTGCTCGTCGTGGGCGAAGGCCCGCTGGGTGCTGGAGGCCGAGGTCAGCAGGTACGTGCCCTCGACCGTCTGTTCGGAGAGCTCCGCCCGGGTGATGCCCTGCGGCCCCATGCTGCCGGCCAGTCCGCTGTAGCAGCAGTCGAGCAGCACGATGCGCCGCCTGGCCCGGTTTCCGGCCCGGAGCGTCCGGCGGACGTCGTCGTAGACGATGCTGCCGATCTGCGGATGCTCGTCGTCCGCGCCGGTCAGGGCCAGATGAAGCTGTTGTCCGCCTCTGTCGCGCAGTCCGTGTCCCGCGAAGTACAGCAGCAGGGTGTCCGTGGTGGCCTGGGCCGCCTCCTTGATCGCGGCGAGGATCTCGTCCCGCCCCGCCTGAGCGCCGAAGACCGTGACGTTGTCCTCGTGCAGCCCCCAGACCGCGGGGTCCCGAAGCAGCTCGGCCAGGCGGTCGCGCCCTCGGCCGACGGGGCGCAGTGAGGGCAGGTGCCGGTACTCCTCGATGCCGATCAGCACGGCACGGCTCGCCCCTGGGTCAGGAAGCGCCACCGTCTTCTCCGCCCTCGCGCTCGCCGTCGGAGCCCTGCTGATCGTCCGCGGGAGCCAGGAGTTCCACGATGCGCGCGGCGGTCTCCGGCGAGGCGTCGGTCACCGTGATCCGGGCGCCGTCCCGCTCGATGACCACGGCCGCGTCCTGCCGGCGACGGGGCAACGAGGCACGGAAGGCCATGTGCGCGTAGAGAGCCCGGCGGCCGAGAAGCCCGATCCCACGAGCAGTTGGATCCAGCCGGACGGGTCCCCGCTCATCGCACCGGAACCCCTGCCGGGCTCGCCTCCCGACCGGGAGATCTCCGCGTGGAGACCCACCCCCCGGTCCTCGGTGAGCCAGTCGTGGAGCGCCTGCGTGAGCTCTTCGTCCTCCGGGCCCTGCTCGGACCCGTCGGAAGCCACCACCAGCCGGATCTGCATACGATTCCCCCTTCTGGCCGCCGTCCCGCAGGGAGATTCTGCACGGTGAGCGTCCGGGTGAACCTCAGTTCTCGACCCTCGTTCGGTTCGCGCACTGATTTCGTGCACTGATGCCGTGCACCGATTCCGCGAACCGCATTCGTGTGCCGGTCAGCGGTGCATCGCCGCCCGGCGGTCCACCGTCGCGACAGCCGTGTTCACGAGGGCGACGACCCCGAAGGCGAGGGCCCATGCGGGGTGCCCGACGCCGTACAGCGCGGCCACCGCGGAGCCGAAGACCAGCGCCTTCACGGCGAGGATCCCCGGCAGCGGGACCGGGACGCGTGCCTTGGGCGCGGCGAACAGGCCCCACACGACGGCCGCCGCGGCGGGCGCCGCGACGGCGATAACCAGCCGCAGGGCGACGGGCGCCACGCTCTCCCAGCCCCACCAGGCGAGGCAGCCGAGGGCCGCGAGTTCCAGGAGGAACGCGAGGCCCTCGTTGAACACGTGCAGGGGAGTGGGGAGTCTCATGGAGGTCATTCTGCGCCAGGATCGCACCGATCGCGCCTGCCGGTGTTCACTTCTCGACCAACCTCGATCGACTCGCCAACCAGCCTCACCAGACGGTCGCATGACGTTTCGTCAGATCAACAATGCGTAACGGAAAAGGATACGGCGGGCGGAATCCTTCCCTCCGGTAGTGGCGTCCTGGGATCTTGCGTCCACCCCACACCACACAGGGCCCGGCCGGTGCCACCCGCACCACCGGACCATCGGAGGACGCAGTGTTTTCCCACATATCGAACCGGATATCGCACCGGCTGAGAATGCCGGTCGCGGCCGCGGCCGTCGTAGGCGCCACCGTCGCCCTCGCCACCCCCGCCCAGGCCACCATCGAGCCCACGGGCGGGCCCCGGACCCAGGCCCCCGCCGCCAAGTCCGCCCCGCGGACGGCCGCCACGACGCAGCAGATCGCCGGCGTGCAGCAGACCGCCGGCGCCTGGGCCGCCGGCACCCGCGCCTATCTGGTGATCACGACGCCCGGCGACACCACCGCCGTCCGCAACGCGGTCGCCGCCAACGGCGGCAGCGTCTTCGCCTCCTACGACGCCATCGGCGTCGTCGTCGCCCA
The DNA here is from genome assembly GCF_053605265.1 of Streptomyces sp. NPDC003943. Taxonomy (NCBI): domain Bacteria; kingdom Bacillati; phylum Actinomycetota; class Actinomycetes; order Kitasatosporales; family Streptomycetaceae; genus Streptomyces; species Streptomyces sp. NPDC003943. The sequence goes on from NZ_JBSGIW010000079.1 coordinate 18,698, forward strand.
CTCGACCTCCGCCTCCTTCGCCGCCACGATGCGCGGCGTGACCGGCGTCCAGCAGGTCGGCGCGACCCGTACCTCCGACGTCCCCGCGGACGCGTACAACCCGGCGCTGCCCGCCAACCCGAGTCAGTCCACGACCACGCTGACCGAGTCGAACCGCTGGGACATGACCCAGATCAAGGCGGACCAGGCGTGGGCCGTCACCACCGGCTCCGCGTCCGTGAAGGTCGGCGTCCTCGACACCGGCGTCGACGACCAGCACCAGGACATCGCGCCCAACTTCGACGCCGCCGACTCCGTCTCCTGCGCCTACGGCAAGGCCGACACCCGCGTCGGCGCCTGGCGGGACGTCGACACCCACGGCACGCACGTCGCCGGCACCATCGCCGCCGCGAAGAACGGCAAGGGCGTCATCGGTGTCGCGCCCGGCGTGAAGATCGCCTCGGTCCGCATCGCGGAGCCCACGAGCACGCTGTTCTACGCCGAGAACACCGTCTGCGCCCTGATGTGGGCGGGTGACCACGGCTTCAAGGTCACCAACAACAGCTACTACACCGACCCGTGGCAGTTCAACTGCCCGGACAACGCCGACCAGGCCGCCATCATCGAGGGCGTCCGGCGCGCCCAGGCGTACGCCGAGTCCAAGGGCTCGCTGCAGGTCGCCGCGGCCGGAAACTCCAACTACGACCTGGCGAACAAGACGACCGACAGCGACAGCCCCAACGACTCCACGCCGGTCACCCGCACCATCACCAACGCCTGCCTCGACATCCCGACCGAGCTGCCCGGCGTCGTGACGGTCGCCGCCCAGGCCAGCGGCGGCGCCAAGGCCTCGTACTCCAACTTCGGCAACGGCGTCATCGACATCGCCGCGCCCGGCGGCGACGGCACGACCGGTGTCTACTCGACGCTCCCGGGCGGCAAGTACGGCACCAAGAGCGGCACGTCGATGGCCTCCCCGCACGTGACGGGCGTCGCCGCGCTCATCGCCAGCGTCAACCCGACGTACACCCCGGCGGACATCCGTGCCGCGCTCGCCGCGCAGGCCACGGACAAGGCGTGCCCCGCCGACACCCGCTGCACCGGCACCACCGCCAACAACGGCTTCTTCGGCGAAGGCGCGGTCGACGCCCTGAAGGCGGTCTCGGGCTCGACCCCGCCGCCCACCGGCCCGTACTTCGAGAACCTGACCGACGTCGCGATCCCCGACAACACCACCGTCGAGAGCCCGATCACGGTCTCCGGCGTCACGGGCAACGCCCCCGCCACCCTCAAGCTCGGCGTCGACATCAAGCACACCTACCGCGGCGACCTCGTCGTCTCCCTCGTCGCGCCCGACGGCACCGTGTACCTGCTGGAGGACTTCCCGAACAGCGACAGCACGGACGACGTCCTCAAGACCTACACGGTCGACGCCTCCGCCGAGACGGCGAACGGCGTCTGGAAGCTCCGCGTCCAGGACACCGCGACCCAGGACACGGGCCGCATCGACGCCTGGAACCTGACCTTCTAGGCCTCCCGGTCCACTGGGACCGCCCGGTCCTCGTGGACCTGTTCGCACCGTGAACGCGCGGTGAGCCCCCGGGAGTCGACTCCCGGGGGCTCACCGCGCGTTCACGGTGCGAACAGGTCCACGAGGACCGGGCGGTCCCAGTGGACCGGGAGGCCTAGAAGGTCAGGTTCCAGGCGTCGATGCGGCCCGTGTCCTGGGTCGCGGTGTCCTGGACGCGGAGCTTCCAGACGCCGTTCGCCGTCTCGGCGGAGGCGTCGACCGTGTAGGTCTTGAGGACGTCGTCCGTGCTGTCGCTGTTCGGGAAGTCCTCCAGCAGGTACACGGTGCCGTCGGGCGCGACGAGGGAGACGACGAGGTCGCCGCGGTAGGTGTGCTTGATGTCGACGCCGAGCTTGAGGGTGGCGGGGGCGTTGCCCGTGACGCCGGAGACCGTGATCGGGCTCTCGACGGTGGTGTTGTCGGGGATCGCGACGTCGGTCAGGTTCTCGAAGTACGGGCCGGTGGGCGGCGGGGTCGAGCCCGAGACCGCCTTCAGGGCGTCGACCGCGCCTTCGCCGAAGAAGCCGTTGTTGGCGGTGGTGCCGGTGCAGCGGGTGTCGGCGGGGCACGCCTTGTCCGTGGCCTGCGCGGCGAGCGCGGCACGGATGTCCGCCGGGGTGTACGTCGGGTTGACGCTGGCGATGAGCGCGGCGACGCCCGTCACGTGCGGGGAGGCCATCGACGTGCCGCTCTTGGTGCCGTACTTGCCGCCCGGGAGCGTCGAGTAGACACCGGTCGTGCCGTCGCCGCCGGGCGCGGCGATGTCGATGACGCCGTTGCCGAAGTTGGAGTACGAGGCCTTGGCGCCGCCGCTGGCCTGGGCGGCGACCGTCACGACGCCGGGCAGCTCGGTCGGGATGTCGAGGCAGGCGTTGGTGATGGTGCGGGTGACCGGCGTGGAGTCGTTGGGGCTGTCGCTGTCGGTCGTCTTGTTCGCCAGGTCGTAGTTGGAGTTTCCGGCCGCGGCGACCTGCAGCGAGCCCTTGGACTCGGCGTACGCCTGGGCGCGCCGGACGCCCTCGATGATGGCGGCCTGGTCGGCGTTGTCCGGGCAGTTGAACTGCCACGGGTCGGTGTAGTAGCTGTTGTTGGTGACCTTGAAGCCGTGGTCACCCGCCCACATCAGGGCGCAGACGGTGTTCTCGGCGTAGAACAGCGTGCTCGTGGGCTCCGCGATGCGGACCGAGGCGATCTTCACGCCGGGCGCGACACCGATGACGCCCTTGCCGTTCTTCGCGGCGGCGATGGTGCCGGCGACGTGCGTGCCGTGGGTGTCGACGTCCCGCCAGGCGCCGACGCGGGTGTCGGCCTTGCCGTAGGCGCAGGAGACGGAGTCGGCGGCGTCGAAGTTGGGCGCGATGTCCTGGTGCTGGTCGTCGACGCCGGTGTCGAGGACGCCGACCTTCACGGACGCGGAGCCGGTGGTGACGGCCCACGCCTGGTCCGCCTTGATCTGGGTCATGTCCCAGCGGTTCGACTCGGTCAGCGTGGTCGTGGACTGACTCGGGTTGGCGGGCAGCGCCGGGTTGTACGCGTCCGCGGGGACGTCGGAGGTACGGGTCGCGCCGACCTGCTGGACGCCGGTCACGCCGCGCATCGTGGCGGCGAAGGAGGCGGAGGTCGAGTGGGCGACGACGACGCCGATGGCGTCGTAGGAGGCGAAGACGCTGCCGCCGTTGGCGGCGACCGCGTTGCGGACGGCGGTGGTGTCGCCGGGCGTCGTGATCACCAGATAGGCGCGGGTGCCGGCGGCCCAGGCGCCGGCGGTCTGCTGCACGCCGGCGATCTGCTGCGTCGTGGCGGCCGTCCGCGGGGCGGACTTGGCGGCGGGGGCCTGGGTCCGGGGCCCGCCCGTGGGCTCGATGGTGGCCTGGGCGGGGGTGGCGAGGGCGACGGTGGCGCCTACGACGGCCGCGGCCGCGACCGGCATTCTCAGCCGGTGCGATATCCGGTTCGATATGTGGGAAAACACTGCGTCCTCCGATGGTCCGGTGGTGCGGGTGGCACCGGCCGGGCCCTGTGTGGTGTGGGGTGGACGCAAGATCCCAGGACGCCACTACCGGAGGGAAGGATTCCGCCCGCCGTATCCTTTTCCGTTACGCATTGTTGATCTGACGAAACGTCATGCGACCGTCTGGTGAGGCTGGTTGGCGAGTCGATCGAGGTTGGTCGAGAAGTGAACACCGGCAGGCGCGATCGGTGCGATCCTGGCGCAGAATGACCTCCATGAGACTCCCCACTCCCCTGCACGTGTTCAACGAGGGCCTCGCGTTCCTCCTGGAACTCGCGGCCCTCGGCTGCCTCGCCTGGTGGGGCTGGGAGAGCGTGGCGCCCGTCGCCCTGCGGCTGGTTATCGCCGTCGCGGCGCCCGCCGCGGCGGCCGTCGTGTGGGGCCTGTTCGCCGCGCCCAAGGCACGCGTCCCGGTCCCGCTGCCGGGGATCCTCGCCGTGAAGGCGCTGGTCTTCGGCTCCGCGGTGGCCGCGCTGTACGGCGTCGGGCACCCCGCATGGGCCCTCGCCTTCGGGGTCGTCGCCCTCGTGAACACGGCTGTCGCGACGGTGGACCGCCGGGCGGCGATGCACCGCTGACCGGCACACGAATGCGGTTCGCGGAATCGGTGCACGGCATCAGTGCACGAAATCAGTGCGCGAACCGAACGAGGGTCGAGAACTGAGGTTCACCCGGACGCTCACCGTGCAGAATCTCCCTGCGGGACGGCGGCCAGAAGGGGGAATCGTATGCAGATCCGGCTGGTGGTGGCTTCCGACGGGTCCGAGCAGGGCCCGGAGGACGAAGAGCTCACGCAGGCGCTCCACGACTGGCTCACCGAGGACCGGGGGGTGGGTCTCCACGCGGAGATCTCCCGGTCGGGAGGCGAGCCCGGCAGGGGTTCCGGTGCGATGAGCGGGGACCCGTCCGGCTGGATCCAACTGCTCGTGGGATCGGGCTTCTCGGCCGCCGGGCTCTCTACGCGCACATGGCCTTCCGTGCCTCGTTGCCCCGTCGCCGGCAGGACGCGGCCGTGGTCATCGAGCGGGACGGCGCCCGGATCACGGTGACCGACGCCTCGCCGGAGACCGCCGCGCGCATCGTGGAACTCCTGGCTCCCGCGGACGATCAGCAGGGCTCCGACGGCGAGCGCGAGGGCGGAGAAGACGGTGGCGCTTCCTGACCCAGGGGCGAGCCGTGCCGTGCTGATCGGCATCGAGGAGTACCGGCACCTGCCCTCACTGCGCCCCGTCGGCCGAGGGCGCGACCGCCTGGCCGAGCTGCTTCGGGACCCCGCGGTCTGGGGGCTGCACGAGGACAACGTCACGGTCTTCGGCGCTCAGGCGGGGCGGGACGAGATCCTCGCCGCGATCAAGGAGGCGGCCCAGGCCACCACGGACACCCTGCTGCTGTACTTCGCGGGACACGGACTGCGCGACAGAGGCGGACAACAGCTTCATCTGGCCCTGACCGGCGCGGACGACGAGCATCCGCAGATCGGCAGCATCGTCTACGACGACGTCCGCCGGACGCTCCGGGCCGGAAACCGGGCCAGGCGGCGCATCGTGCTGCTCGACTGCTGCTACAGCGGACTGGCCGGCAGCATGGGGCCGCAGGGCATCACCCGGGCGGAGCTCTCCGAACAGACGGTCGAGGGCACGTACCTGCTGACCTCGGCCTCCAGCACCCAGCGGGCCTTCGCCCACGACGAGCAGCCCTACCCCGAGTTCACCGGGGTCCTGATCGACATCCTCGAGAGTGGCCTGCCCGCGGCCGGCCCCGAACTGACGCTCAACACCATATGGCAGGCGTCCCGGTCGGCACTCCTCGAACGCGGCTCCCCGGAACCCCAGCAGTTCGGACAGAACGCGACGGGCGACCTGCCCTGGGTGACGAACGCCGCGTACGGCCGCCCGGACGCGGCGTGGAGCAGGGCGCTCCTCCGACGGGTGGCGGAACTGCGCGAGGCACTGAGGGCGACGGAGCAGCGCGTTGCGGGCGTCGAGCAGCGCTGCGTGGAACTCCAGGAGGAGGTGGCGCTCCTCAGGGAGCGGAAGGAGCAGGCCGAGGCGAGACCCACACCGAGCACGGACGTACGAGAAGGCGGGCAGGCGCCCACGACGAGCCCGGAGGACCTCCGGCACCTCACGGTCGTCTTTCCCGGCTACCACCGCCCCTGGGCGGCGTGGCTCGCCCAGCGGCTGGAGACCCACGGCTGCCGCGTGGCGCTGCAGCGCTGGGATCCGCTGCGGGAGGTGCCCCTGGAGGACTACTTCAAGGACCTGCTGCTCGCTCGCGGCAGGGTCCTTCTCGTCCTCAGCGACCGGATCTTCGGCGTCGGCCCACGTTCGGCGGACGAGTGGAACGAGGTGCTGCGCGGCTTCGTCGCGGCCCACGCCGAGCGGTTCGCCGCGGTCGACATCACCAACCGGACCCTGCTCCCGGCGGCCAGAGTGCTGGAGCCGGCAAGCCTCTGGTCCATCGGCGAGGAGGAGGCGGAGAAGCGGCTGCTGAGCCGGCTCTGCGTCGAGCCTCGCCGCCGATCCGCCCTCGCCGACCTGCCGGGCTCTCGCGTCCGTTACCCGGACACCCCGCCCACGATCTGGGGCGAGGTCCCGCGCAGCAACCCGCGCTTCACCGGCCGGGAGGACCTGCTCACCACGCTCCAGACGCGGCTCATGGACTCCGAACGGGGCAGTGCGACGTGCACCCTGCTCGGCATGTCCGGCATCGGCAAGACCCAGATCGCCGCCGAGTACGCCCACCGCTTCAGCTCCGACTACGACGTCGTGTGGTGGGTGAACTCCGACGACCGCACCGTCCTGCGCGATCGCTTCGGCGAACTCGCCGTCGAGCTCGGCCTCTCCACCGGCAACGAGCCCGGCGAACGCATCCGCGCCGTCCGCGAGGCGCTGCGCCGGGGCGACCCGCACTCCCGCTGGCTCGTCGTCTTCGACGGCTGGGACGACACCGACGACGCCGAGGCCGTCCTGCCCCAGGGCACTGGGCATGTACTGATCACGTCGCGCAACCGTGGCTGGGGCGGGCACACCGATGTCATCGAGGTCCCCGGCTTCGACCGGACCGAGTCCACCGCCTACCTGATGCGGCGCGCCCCGCACATCACCGCGTCCGAGGCCGATGAAGTCGCCGCCGAATTCGGCGACGTGCCGCTGGCGCTCGCCCAGCTCGCCGCCCGGCTCGGCGAATCCGGGATGGAGGTCGCCGCGTACCTGCGGATGGTCCAGGGACGGCGGGTCTCCCTCTTCGGGGGCCCCGCGGCCGTGGCGGGAGTCCCCGACGACTCCTTCGCCAACTGGTCGATCCTCTTGGCGGAGCTCCGGCGCGACCACCCACAAGCCTTCGACGTTCTCAACCTTGCCGCGGCGTTCGGACCTGGGCGGATCCCGCTCGGCATCGTGCGTGAACTCCCCGTGGATCTGCCGAAGGAACAGCGGTGGATGGTCGGCGACGCGCGAGCATGGAACCGGGCCCTGGACACCCTCGTCGATTACTCCTTGTTCACCCGCGAGACCCGCGCCCTTGTCACCTACCCGGACACGGTGCACATGCACCGGCACGTCCACGACATCGTCGCCGAGCTCACCGACGGCGACGGCCGCGACGCCTACCGCCAAGCCGTCCGCAGCGTGCTCCCCTGGGCGGACCCCGGCAACCCCCTGGACAGCCGCGGCTGGCCCTCCTACGCCGACCTCCTGCCCCACCTCGAACCCTCCGGAGCTCTCACCAGTGGCAGCCGGGGCATCCAGAACACCGTGCTCAACTGCCTGCGCTACAGCGTGCACAGCGGCGAGTACCGCACCGGGATCCGCCTCGCCGAGAGGATCCGCGCCGCCTGGACCGAGTTCATGGATCCACTCGCCGAGCCGATGCTCGATCTCACCGTCCAGGAGAGCAGCCTTTTGCGGGCCGAGGGACGCGTCTACGACGCCCAGCGTGTGGACCTCGGGCTGCGCGAGCGGCTCGGCGAGGCCGTCCCCGCCAACGAGCTCGGCAACATGCTCTGCGACGGCGCCCTCGCGAGCGACCTTCGCCACCTCGGCCGGTACCAGGAGGCCGACGACCTTCAGCACCGGACGCTGAGCGAGGCGCACCGGCTGCTCGGCGACACGGACGTCGTCACCCTCGCCGCCCGCAACGACCTCGGACGCGGACTCCGGCTCCTCGGCAGCTACGAAGACGCTTTCGAACACGACACCGCCACGCTCGCGCGCAGCGAGCGCGCGCTCCTCCCGCAGACCGTCACCACCCTCGCCACCGGCCTCGCCGTCGCCCAGGACCTGCGGCTGCTCGGCCGCTACGGGGAGGCCCTGGCCCGCCAGGAGTCCACGCTGCGGATGCACGAGCTGGTGCTGGGCTCCCTGCATCCACAGACCCTCGAAGCCCGCGTCCAGCTGATCCGGTGCCGGCGAAGCGGGGGCGCCCTCCACCCGGACCTCGGCGCCGCCATGGCCGCCGTTCTCGAGGATCTCGAACAGGTTCACGGCCGCGGCCATCACGCGACGCTGAGCTTCCTCAACGACTACGGCAACTTCCTTCGGGAGCACGGCGACGTCGACGAGGCCCGCGAGCTCGTCGACGAGGCCGAGGCCGGCTTCCGGGACCTGTTCGGTTCCGCCCACCCCGTCGCCATCGGCATGCTGATCAGCACCGCGCTCGCGATGCAGGCCGCGGGCGAAGGGGCCGGCGCGCTCGACCTCCTGGAGGCCGCGCTCGTGGGGCTGACCGAATCACTCGGCGCCGATCACCCCTGGGTCCTCGGCTGCGCCCTGAACACCGGAGCGGCCCGCACCCTCAACGGCCTGTTCGACTACGGCGTCGAGCTCGGCCGCGAAACCCTGCTGAGGGCCGGGGAGGCTCTCGGCAACGAGCATCCGTTCACCCTTTCCTGCCAGGTCGCGCTCTCCGCCGGCCTGCGGGACCTACGGAATGCCGAGGAGGCCGGCAAGCTGGAGGACACGGCCCTCCGCACGCTCGCCCGCACCCTCGGCGCCCGACATCCGCAGACCGTCGCGGCTCGCCAACGTCTGCGCCCCTTCTGGGACTTCGAGGCGCACACGGTGTGACGGTGCTCAGACCTTGGCGGCGCAGATCACGTCGTACGGGCGTCCGATCGCGAGCGTGAGTCGCATGGGCTCGGTGGTGCCGGACGGGCACTGCTTCACGTCCTTGGTCAGGTCGAGCACCTTGTAGCCGCTGCCGGCGGCCTGGGCGCAGGGCACCTCCTGGGCCGTGGAGGTCACGCAGTCGCCCTTGACGAGCTGGCCGCCGCCGGCGCCCGCGTCGCCCGGGTGGGTGCCGGAGAGGTTGCGTCCGCAGACGGTCTTGCTGGGGATGCCGCCGCTCTTGTCGCCACCGGAGCCGAAGGAGATCTTGACCTGGATGATGAGGTCGGTGCCGGCCGGGCACTGGATGGCGTCGGGCAGGATGCTGGCGTCCATCACCGCGAGCGCCTTGAAGGTCGCGCCGGAGTCGCCGCAGTCGACCGCGCGGTAGCCGTCGGGGGCGTCGTCCGGGTCGGGGCCGCCGCAGTCGCCGACGTTCCAGGAGCCGTCCTTGTCGCCGGAGGACGACGAGGAGGACGAGGACGAGGACGACTTGTTCTTGTCGTCGAAGAACTTGGAGGCCCCGTAGGCGAGGCCGAGGATGACGGCGATGATCAGCAGCGCCGAGAGGCAGCCGCCGCTCTTCCGGGCGGGGGGCGGGGTCGTGCCGGGCGTGGCCATCGAGTCCTCCTGCTTCGGGCGTGATGCGCCGGGGTTCCGCTCACCCGGCGCACACAGGAGGACGCGCCGTGTACATGCCACGGTTCCGCGTTCGTGACGCGGCTGCCCGGCCGGAGCCGACCAGGCCGTGTCCGTAAAGGGGCGATGGTGCACTCTCCGTTGTACGGCCCCCGACCGGCCACGGAGTTCCATCCCGAGCTCTTCGCCGATACCAGCCGGGCGAGCCTGACTCTGCTGGGGGTGACGGAGGGCCGATTGCGGCAGCGGCAATCCCGCTTCGAGCCGCGGGAGACGCTCTACGATCACGATCATGTCGATCACATCGCCCATACCCGTCCTGCAGGGGAGCAAGGGCACCGTCCTGCGTGCCGAGGGCGCGGTGCTGCTCCTGAGCCGCCCGCACGAGGAACTGCGCATTCCTCTGGTGGCGATCGAACGGATACGCGCCGAGGGTCGGTCGGTCACCATCGAGCTGACCGCCGCGGCCGGGGTGGCGCCGGCCGTCCGCCGGGTCGGCGGTGTGAGCGAGGCAGCAGCCAGGGTCTTCGCCGAGGCCGTGAACCGCGCCCTGCCCGAGCGCGCCGAAGGGGACGTGGTCGTCGACGGCTCCGGCCTCGTCGCCACGCGAGTCCTGACCACGTCCCCGGCGGAGAGGAGGCAGCGCATCCCGAGGTGGGGAGCGCTCGCCGTTGGCCTCCTGATCGTCGCCCTAGCCCTGACCATCGGGATCCGGGAGGGCGGGCTGAGCGGCGTCATCCTGGCGGTCGTCACCCTGTTCAACGGCCTGGTAGCCGCGGGGGCCACCGCAGGCGGCGCCGCGGGGATGTGGGCAGCGTTCAGGGGGTGGCAGCTGACTCGGCACGGCATCACCGTCGAAGCGGCGAACGCCGCTGATACACCTGACCGGCTCGGCAGCTCAAGGACGTACGTCTACACGGACACTGCGGGCGTGAGCCGAACTGTGGACGGCAGGGCCGGCGCCGAGAGCATCCAGGTCGCCTACGACCCGCAGGACCCGGAGAAGGTGGTCGTCCACCGCTCGGGGCGTCGCACAGTCGTGTACGTCGTCCTCTCCCTAGGCTGCTTGTGCTTGGGCCTTGCCCTCGACGGCGTCATGATCATGGTGCTCATCACTACCTGAATGTGCCCACGGACGGGTTCGGTTCAGCTGTCACAGGCGTACTTCGCCCATCCGAGGCGTCGAGCGCGGCCAGTTCCGCCAGGGCCGCCGCCACCGACGCCTCGGACGCCGGGAGGAGCGGGAGGCGGACGTCGGGGGTGGGGATGCGGCCCTGGGCGTGCAGGACGGCCTTGACGACCACCGGGTTGGGCTCGGCGAACAGCCGGGCCGAGAGGCGGGCGAGGCGGTGTCCGAGGGCGCGGGCGCGGGGCGCGTCGCCGTCGCGCCAGGCCGCGGCGAGCCGGACGAAGCGGTCGGTGGCCAGGTGCGCCGAGGCGAGGATGCCGCCGGCGGCGCCGAGGGCGAGCAGCGGGGACGCGAAGGTGTCGTCGCCGGCCAGGACGGCGAAGCCGGGCGGCAGGTCGCCGAGGAGGTCGACGGTGTCCTGGTCGATGCCGCCGACGGCGTGCTTCACGCCGATCACGCCGGGGACGGCCGCGAGGGCGCGGAGGGTGGCGGCGTCGAGCGAGCGGCCGGTGCGGTACGGGATGTGGTAGACGACCAGCGGTACGGGGCTGTCGGCGGCGAGCCGGGTGAAGTGGGCGATCACCCCCTCCTGCGAGGGGCGCACGAAGGCCGGGACGATGACCAGGGCCGCCCGGGCCTCGGGCCACCGGGCGAGTGCGACGAGGTCACGGCCGGCGGAGGCGGTGGCGCCGCTTCCGGCGCCGACGACGAGCTGCGCGTCGCGTTCCCGGCAGACCCGGGCGCAGGTGTCGACGACGGCCCGGCGCTCCTCGGGTTCGAGGGCGCCGGCCTCGCCGGTCGTGCCGAGCGCGACGAGCCCGGCGGCGCCGTCGTCGAGGACGGAGTGCGCGAGCCCCGCCAGGGCGTCGAGGTCGGGGCGGCCGTCGCGGGCGAAGGGCGTGACGAGCGGTACGTGGATCCCGTGCGGGATGAAGTCCTGTGCCATGCCGTCGAGGGTGCGGGCGGCCGACCCCTCAGGTCCAGTTCGCGTTTTTGATGCGAAGCGTAAGCTGAGCTGATGCTCGATGTGCGACGTCTGCGCCTGCTGCGCGAACTGGCCCTGCGCGGCACCATCGCCGCGGTCGCCGACGCCCTGTCGTTCACCCCTTCGGCGGTGTCGCAGCAGCTCGGCACCCTGGAACGGGAGGCCGGGGTGGCGCTCCTGGAACGCTCCGGCCGCGGGGTGCGGCTCACTCCGGCCGGGGAGAACCTCGTACGGCACGCGGAGGCCGTACTCGAACGCCTGGAGCAGGCGGCGGCCGAGCTCGCCGAGGCCCGGCGCGGGCCGGCCGGTCCACTGCGGATCGGCGCCTTCCCGACCGCGACCCGCGCGATCGTGCCGGAGGCCCTCGTCCTGCTCGCCGCCCGCCATCCGGCCCTGGAGCCGATGGTCTCCGAGACCGATCCGGCCGGAGTGGCGCACGCACTGCGGGCGGGCGACCTCGACGTGGCCCTGGTCCACGACTACGACCTGGTGCCGTCGCCCCTGGAGCCGGGACTCGCTGCCGAACCGCTGTGCGAGGAGGGGATGTACCTGGCCTCGCCCGCGCCGGCACCAGAGAACTCCGAGGGCTCCGTCGGCCTGGCGGTGCTCGCGCACTGGCGGGACGCGCCGTGGATCATGGCGGCTCCCGACACGCTGTGCCGGGCGGTGACCGAGCAGGTGTGCCGGACGGCGGGGTTCGTGCCGCGCGTACGGCACCAGGTGGACGAGTTCGCGACGGTGCTCGCCTTCGTGGCGGCCCGTCAGGGTGTGGCTGTCGTCCCGGAGTTGGGAGCGACGGACCCGCCGACCGGAGTGCGCCTGACGGCACTGCCGGTGCGTCGCCGGACCCGGATCGCGTTCCGCAGCGGAGCCGGCGCGCATCCGGCGGTCGCGGCGCTGATCGGGGCGCTGCGGGACTCCGTACCGGAGCGGTTGCGGGCAGGATGATCCCCGTGCGCATACAGAGACGGCCGCAGGACCGGTACAGGTGGATCAAGGGCGGCCTGGAGAGCGTCGCCGACGGAGAGCGACGGGTCTGCGCCGACTGCCGGACGCCCATCCGTTCGTACCAGTACCGCTTCCACCCGCCCGAGTCCGAGCTCTACGAGCGGTGCGTCGGCTTCGCCTGGTGTCCGGAGTGCCGGCTGTACGCCGGGAACATGGTCGACGTCCCGCGCAGGCGGGTGCTCGTGGACGTCCTGGCGGGCCTTCCCGCCGAGCGGCGCGAGGCCCTGCGCGGGAAGGAGCCGGCACTGATCGACTACCTGGACCGACATTTCCGCGACAACGGCGACAACGAGAAGGGGTGACGGTGGCTTCGCAGAGTTTCGACCAGGGCGTCGCAGCATGGCAGGACTGGCAGGAGGCACCGTGGGGACGGCTGCGCTACGCCGTGGCCGAGGCCGATCTGGCGCCTCATCTCGCCGAGTTGAGCAGTGGGCCGCTGCGCGTGCTCGACCTCGGCGGCGGGGACGGCGGCGACGCGGTCCGGCTGGCTGTTCGCGGCCACCACGTGACCGTCGTCGACTACGCGCCGGCCATGCTGGCGACCGCGGCGCGGCGCGCGGCCGAGGCGGGCGTGGCAGACCTGATCACCTGCGTGCAGGCCGAAGTGGGGGCTCTGCCAGCCGAGTTGGCGGACGGCGGGTTCGATGTGGCGCTCTGCCACGGCCTGTTGCCGTACATGCCGGACGAGGCGGCGACGCTCGGCGTGGCGCTCGGGGCGCTGCGCGAGGGCGGGCTCGTGTCGGTCATCGCCATGAACCGCCATTCGGAGGCGCTGCGTTCGGCGGTGCGGACGATGGATCCCGACGCGGTCCTGGAGGCGCTCGACGCGCCGACCGTGCACACCGGGATGTTCGACGCCGAGCTGCGGCTGCACACGGCCGAGGAACTGACCGCGACGCTCCGCACGCTGGGATGTGGCGAGGTGCACCACTACGGGATCCGGGTGTTCTGCGACTACATCCCCGACGACACGGTGAAGTTCGACCCCGGGTACTACGCCCGTCTGGAGCGCCTGGAGATCGCGGCAGCCGGACGGGCCCCGTACCGGCACACCGCCCGGCTGCTGCACCTCGTCGCCCGGCGGGACCGGCGACCGGACGGCGGTCAGAGCAGGTCGGGCTCGGCGAACAGTTCCTCGACCCAGTAGGCGCTCGCCTCGTGGCAGTCCCCGGCCGGTGTGCCGGGGAACAGCCGGCCCCACGAGACCGCCCGGCCGATGGCGGCGAGGCGGACGGCGAGGGTCGCGGCGCGGCGCAGCTCGGGCAGCGGCGCGCCGAGGTCCGTCCAGGGCTCCAGATACGCGTCGCGGACGCCCGCCACCGCCTCGGGCCCGTACCGTTCGCGCACGTCACGCGCCGGGACGAGGAGGCTGGCGAAGGGGTGCGCCACCCCGGCGTCGCCCCAGTCGAAGAAGGTGAAGCGCCCGGGGGCGGGGGCGAGGACCTGGCCGTCGTGCAGGTCGCAGTGGTCGAGCGAGTCGGGGATGCCGAGGGCGTCGAGCTCCGCGCACCAGTCGAGCAGCCGCGGGCGCCGGGCCCGCAGCGACCGCCGGGCGTCCGGGGCCAGGGTCGGGTTCTCCTCGACGAGCCGGTCGAAGATCCCGGGCAGATGGGCGGTCCGGGCGCTGGGCACGCCCAGCTCGGTCATCCGGTCGGCGTACGGGGTCAGGGCGCGCTGCATCCGCGCGTACTGCCCCACCGCCGCCGGCCAGTCGGCCGGCCCGGCCGCCCCGGCGTCGAGGACCTTCCGGAAGAGCGGGCCCCCGTCGGGCAGCAGCGACCAGCCGCGTTCGGCGTCGACCGCGAGCGGCGTCATCACGTGCTCGGGCACCCACTCGGCGAGCGCGCTTCCGAGCGCCGCCTCGAACCCGGCGGCGGGCGCGCTCGCCTTGAACCAGACCGCGTCGCGCGCGTTCGTTCCGGTACGGAAGCGGACGAGGATCGACCAGGGCCTGATCCGCGCCTCGCGCGGTCCGGCCTCGGCCAGACCGTGGCGGGCCAGGCCCCGCTCCGCCCACTCCAGGGCGGCCGCCCGCCAGCCGGTGTCCTCCCAGGGCGTGACCGCGTCGGCGAACCGCCCGCGGTCGAGCGTGATGGGCACGTCTGTCACCGGCACGGCCGGTGTCTCGGTCTCGCGTGACATCCGGCGATTGCAGCACTACGGGCAGAGCCGACGCATCCGAATTACGACGGTACGGGCAGAGTGCACGCGTCTTGATCACAGCGGTACGGGCGAAGCCGACGCAACCGGAACACGGCAGTACGGGCGAAGCCGACGTACCCGGAACACGGCAGTACGGGCGAAGCCGACGCACCCGAGCTACGGCGGTGCGGCTGGAGCCGGCGCGGCCGGATCACGGCTGTGCCGGCGGTCCAGGGCGGCGGCGGGGCGGTCCGGGCCGCCAGGGCCCGGGCCGCCCCGGGCTCAGTCCTGCTGCTGCGCCCGCGCCGCCTTCTCTGCGTGCATCTCCTTGATGCGGACGGTCTCCTTGCGGACCTCCGCCTGGGTGGCGCGCTCCTTCTGGAGCCACTCGGGGTTCTCTGCCTTGAGGGCCTCGATCTGCTCGGTGGTGAGCGCCTCCGTGACGCCGCCGCGGGCGAGGCCGGAGATGGAGATGCCGAGCTTGGCCGCCACGACGGGGCGGGGGTGCGGTCCGGTGCGGCGCAGCTCGCGCAGCCACTCCGGCGGATCGGTCTGGAGGGCGTTGAGCTCGGCACGGGAGACGACACCCTCGCGGAACTCGGCGGGGGTGGCATCGAGGTACACACCCAGCTTCTTCGCCGCGGTGGCGGGCTTCATGGTCTGGGCGGTCTGGTGCTGCGTCATGCGACAAGAATATCGGCCAGGGGCGCCGCCGCCGACCACGGCCGGTAATCTGGCCTGGTGACAGGCTCGGACACCTCCCCCACCCCCGCTCCCTCCGCTTCCGCGGCCGCCCCGGCCCCAGCTGAGGCCCCGGCTGCGGCCCCGGCGCCGGCCCCGGCCGCTCCGTCGTTCCGGCTGGCGTACGTGCCGGGCGTGACGCCGGGCAAGTGGGTGCGGATCTGGCAGGAGCGGCTGCCCGACGTGCCGCTCGAGCTGCTGCAGGTGCAGCCGGGCGAGGCCGCGGCGCTGCTGCGGGAGCGCGGTGCCGACGCCGGTTTCGTACGCCTGCCCGTGGACCGTACGGAGCTCAGCGCCATCCCGCTCTACACGGAGCTGACCGTCGTCGTGTGCCCCAAGGACCACGTGGTGGCGGCGGCGGACGAGGTGACCGTCGAGGACGTCGCCGACGAGATCGTGCTGCATCCGCTGGACGACACGCTGGACTGGGACGGCCCGCCGGGACAGCCCGCGTTCGAGCGCCCGGCGACGACGGCCGACGCGATCGAGCTGGTGGCGGCGGGGATCGGGCTGCTGATCGTGCCGCAGTCGCTCGCGCGGCTCCACCACCGCAAGGACCTCACGTACCGGACGATCACGGGGACTCCGCAGTCGCAGGTGGCACTGTCCTGGCCGGAGGAGGCGACCACCGATCTGGTGGAGGACTTCATCGGGATCGTGCGCGGGCGGACCGTGAACAGTTCGCGCGGCCGGCGCCCCGACGAGAAGACGGCCAAGACCAAGGACACGGGCGCGAAGGACGCGAAGGGCACGAAGGGCGGACGCTCGGCGAAGCCGAAGGCCGCCGGGCAGCGGCAGCAGTCCAAGCAGGGGCAGAAGCCGGGCGGCGGCCGCACCGGCGGCGGCGCGGCCCCCAAGAGCGGTCGCTCCGGGAAGCCGCGCCGCAGGTCGTGACCGGCGGCGGGCCGGCTCGCACCGCCGACCAGCCCCCGTCCACCGGCAGCACCACGCCGCTGAGATCGCCGCCCGCGTTGGGGGCGGGCGGCGGGCGTGGTGGCGGGCATGGAAGCTCCTTGGACGGCGAACGACGGGTGGCACATCGCCGGCGATGTGCAAGGTACACATGATGTGCAACATGCACAATCACTGCCCGCTGCCTATCCTGAGCCGATGGACAAGCCCACGCATCTGATCGAGTTCGAGACCATGCTCCTGGCGCGGTACTCGCTGCTCCACGCGCCGCGCTCACGGGCGGCCGGCGGCAACCTCGACCGGAGCGCGTACCTCCTGCTCACCCGCATCCGGATGGACGGGCCGATGTCCATCAGCCAGCTCAGCGACGCCTTCGGCCTGGACGCCTCCACGCTCAACCGGCAGACGGCGGCCATGCTGCGGGCCGGGGTCGTCGAGCGGATTCCCGACCCGGCCGGCGGCATCGCCCGCAAGTTCCGCATCACCGAGGAGGGCGAGCGGCGCCTGGACGCCGACCGCTCCTACAACGTCGAGGGCCTGGAACGGGTGCTCGCCGACTGGACGCCCCGGGAGGTGGCGGACTTCGCCGCCGTCCTGGAACGCTTCAACCGGGACATCGAACGACTCGACGGGCGGCCCTGGCCGCGCCCCTGACCCGGAGGACCCCGCACATGCGCGTCGCCCTGTTCGTCACCTGCGTCAACGACGCCCTGTATCCGGCGACGGGGGTGGCGACCGTCCGGCTGCTCGAACGCCTCGGCGTCACCGTCGACTTCCCGGCCGCCCAGACCTGCTGCGGGCAGCCGCAGTTCAACACGGGCTACCGCGCCGAGACCGCTCCCCTGGTCCGGCGGACGGTGCGCGCCTTCGAGGGGTACGAGTACGTGGTCACCCCCTCCGGTTCCTGCGCCGCGATGATCCGCCGCCACTACCCGCAGTTCGGCCCCGGCGCCGCCGAACTCGGGCCGCGGACCTACGAACTGACGGAGTTCCTGGTCGACGTCCTCGGTGTGACCGACGTCGGCGCGTACTTCCCGCACCGGGTCACCTACCACCCCTCCTGTCACGGGCTGCGCCTCCTCGGGCTCGGCGACCGGCCGCGCCGGCTGCTCGAAGCCGTCAAGGGCCTGGAGCTGGTCGAACTGCCCGGCGCGGAGGAGTGCTGCGGCTTCGGCGGCACGTTCGCGGTGAAGAACCCGGACGTGTCGGCGGCGATGGGCGCGGACAAGGTCCGCAACGCCGTGTCGACCGGGGCCGAGGTGCTGTGCGGGGCGGACAGCTCGTGCCTGATGCACCTGGGTGGCACGATGAGCCGGATGAAGGTGTTCCCGGAGATGCGGCCGGTGCACCTCGCGGAGATCCTGGCGAGCACGGAAGAGGAGCCCCTGGCATGAGCGGCACTTTTCTCGGCATGCCCGCCTTCCCGAAGGCCGCGCACGACGCGGTGCGCGACGAGACGCTCCGCGCCAACCTGCGGCACGCCACCCACACCATCCGCGACAAGCGGGCCCGTGCGGTCGCCGAGCTCGACGACTGGGCGGAGCTGCGGGAGGCGGGGCGGCGCATCAAGGACCACACGCTCCGTCACCTCGACCGCTATCTCGTCCAGTTGGAGGAGGCGGTGACCGCGGCGGGCGGCACGGTGCACTGGGCGGCGGACGCCGCCGAGGCCAACCGGATCGTCGCCGACCTGGTCAAAGCGACCGGCGGCAGTGACCTTGAGCAGCATGAGGTCGTCAAGGTCAAGTCGATGGCCACCCAGGAGATCGGCCTCAACGAGGCCCTGGCGGCCGAGGGCATCCGCGCCTACGAGACCGATCTCGCCGAACTCATCGTCCAGTTGGGCGACGACCGGCCCTCGCACATCCTCGTCCCGGCGATCCACCGCAACCGGGGCGAGATCCGGGACGTCTTCCGCTCCGAGATGGCCCGTTGGGGCCGCCCGGCCCCCGAGGACCTCACCGACGATCCCGCCGAACTCGCCGAAGCCGCCCGGCTCCATCTCCGCGAGAAGTTCCTGCGCGCCAAGGTCGGCGTCTCCGGCGCCAACTTCATGGTCGCCGAGACCGGCACGCTCGTCGTGGTCGAGTCCGAGGGCAACGGCCGGATGTGCCTCACCCTCCCCGAGACCCTGATCTCGGTCGTGGGCATCGAGAAGGTCGTGCCCACCTGGCGGGACCTGGAGGTCTTCCTGCAGACGCTCCCCCGCTCCTCGACCGCCGAGCGGATGAACCCGTACACCTCGATGTGGACCGGCACCACCGACGGCGACGGGCCCGAGAACTTCCATCTGGTGCTGCTCGACGCCGGCCGCACCGACGTCCTGGCCGACGCGACCGGCCGCCAGGCGCTGCGCTGCATCCGCTGCTCGGCCTGCCTGAACGTCTGCCCGGTGTACGAGCGGGCCGGCGGCCATGCCTACGGCTCCGTCTACCCGGGCCCGATCGGCGCGATCCTCACTCCCCAGCTGCGCGGTACTGCGAGCGAGGTCGACGCCTCGCTGCCGTACGCCTCGTCGCTCTGCGGGGCCTGCTACGAGGTGTGCCCGGTCGCCATCGACATCCCCGAGGTGCTCGTGCACCTGCGCGAGCGGGTCGCGGCGCAGGGCGGCCCCGGGCACCGGCTCGAACGCGCGGCGGTCAAGGCCGCGGGCTGGGTGCTCGACCGGCCGGGCGTGCTCGCCGCCGGGGAGCGCCTCGCCGCCCGGACCCGCGCCCTGCACCCGAGGAACCCGCCGGGCGCCGGGTCCTGGACCGAGAGCCGTGACCTGCCGGAGATGCCGGCGGAGCCGTTCCGCGAGTGGTGGAGGAAGAACCGTTCATGACCTCTTCCAGAGAGCTGGTCCTCGCCCGGATCCGGGCCGCCGTCGCCGGCGCCCCGGAGGCGCCCGAGCCGGAGCGCCGCTATCGGCGGCAGCACGCACCGGACGATCCGGCCGCGCTCGTCGATCTGCTGCACGAGAACCTCGCCGACTACCGCGCCGTCGTCCACCGCACCGGGTCCGACGGACTCGCGGAGCTGATCGGCCGGCTGCTCGCCGCGCACGGTGCGCGCAGTGTCGCCGTACCGCCCGGGCTGCCGTCGGAGTGGCTGTCGGGGCTGGGCGCGGACGTCGAACTCCGGGGCGACGACGGGCCTCTGACGGCCCTTCAGTTGGACGCGACGGACGCGGTGGTGACCGGCTGCGCGGTCGCCGTCGCCGAGACGGGCACGATCGTCCTCGACGGCGGCCAGGCCCAGGGGCGCCGCGCTCTGACCCTCGTACCGGATCTGCACTTGTGTGTCGTGCGGGTGCCGGAGCAGGTGGTGGCGTCGGTGCCGCTCGCGCTGCCCCGGCTGGCGCCGGAGCGGCCGCTGACCTGGATCTCCGGGCCGTCGGCGACGAGCGACATCGAGCTCGACCGGGTGGAGGGGGTGCACGGGCCGCGCCGCCTGGAGGTGGTCCTGCTCTCGGAGTCGCCCGGGGCGTAGCCGCCCGGCGGTCTCCCGTCAGACGTCGAGCGGCAACCCGGTGTAGTTCTCGGCGAGTTCGGCGGCCGCGTGCGGGGAGGTGGCGATGCGGTCCAGCTGGGACTGCTGGAGACGGGTGTCGAAGGGCGACTGGGCCGGGTCGGCGTGCAGGGTGGTGGTCATGGCGTACGAGAAGTGCTCGGCCCGCCAGACCCGGCGCAGGCAGGTGTCGGAGTAGGCGTCGAGGAGCTCGGTGGAGCCGGTCTTGTGCAGGTGGGCGAAGGCTCGGGCGAGGACGATGACGTCGGCGGCGGCCAGGTTGAGGCCCTTGGCGCCGGTCGGGGGCACGATGTGCGCCGCGTCTCCGGCGAGGAGGATCCGGCCGAAGCGCATCGGCTCGGTGACGGAGCTGCGCATCGGCAGCACGGCCTTCTGCGTGACGGTGCCGCGGGTGAGGCGCCAGCCGGGGTCGGCGCTCAGGGCGAGGCGGGCGTCGAGTTCGTCCCAGACGCGCTCGTCGGGCCAGTCGGCCGGGTCGGTGCCGTTGGGGACCTGGAGGTAGAGCCGGCTGACGGACGGCGAGCGCATGCTGGCGAGGGCGAAGCCGCGCTCGGAGTGGGCGTAGATCAGCTCGTCGTAGACGGGCGGGGCGTCGGCGAGGATGCCGAGCCAGGAGTAGGGGTAGGTCCGCTCGAAGGTGCGCTGCGCGGTCTCGGGGACGGCGCGGCGGGTGACGCCGTGGTAGCCGTCGCAGCCGACGACGTAGTCGCAGGTGAGTATCTGTTCGCGGCCCTCGCGGGTGTAGCGGATGCGGGGGCGGTCGGTGTCGGCACCCTCGACGGCGACGGCCTCGGCCTCGAAGAGGAGCGGGCCGCCTTCGGCGAGCTGGAGGGCGACGAGGTCCTTGACCACCTCGGTCTGGGCGTAGACCCAGACGCGCCGGCCGCCGGTCAGGGCGGGGAAGTCGATGCGGGTGGCGCGGCCGTCGTGGCGGAGCTCGATGCCGTCGTGCGGGAGGCCCTCGGCGTCGAGGCGGGTGCCCGCGCCGACGGCGCGCAGGGCGTCGACGGTGGCCTGTTCGAGGATGCCGGCGCGCTGGCGCTGTTCGACGTAGGCGCGGTCGCGGCTCTCCAGGACGACGCTGTCGATGCCGGCGCGGTGCAGCAGGCGGGCCAGGAGCAGGCCGGAGGGGCCGCCGCCGATGATGCCGACGGTGGTGTGCATGAGGTCTCCTCGTCGCGTCGAATCAAGGGTTGTTCGCATAGTGAAGACTTCTTCACTATGCTGGGAGTCTGGTCGCGGCCGGGCCCGCCTGTCAACGGGGTGCCGTGTCCGTGCCGCACGCGTATTCACTACGGTGGAGCGAAGATCCACGACGGAGAGCCGATGCCACCGACACCCCACGACACGACCGCCGGCGCGCCGCCCGAGGCGGTGACGCCCCTGCTGCGCGGCCTCGGCGTGCTGCGCCGGCTCACCGACGCGGGCGGCCGCCTCGCGGTCGGCGAACTCGAACGCGCCACGGGACTCGCCCGCTCCACGGTCGACCGGGTCACCGGCACGCTCGCCCGCATGGGATACGTACGGATCGAGGGCCGCGACATCGTGCTCGCGCCCCGGCTGCTCGAACTCGGCAACGCCTACCTCGCCTCCGTGCGGCTGCCCGACCTGCTGGGCGGGCGCGCCGACGCGCTCGCGGACGAGCTGGACGAGTCGGTGTCGCTCGCGGTCGCCGACGGCGACGGCATCCGCTTCGTCCACCAGGCGACCCGGCGCCGGGCGATGTCGGTGAGCTTCCGCATCGGCGATCTGCTGCCGGTGGAGCGCACCGCGCCGGGCGTGCTGTTCGCCTCGGAGTGGGACGAACCGGAGTGGGAGCGGTGGCGGCAGCGCCGGACGGCCGATCCGGCGGGGCTCGGCTTCCCCGCCCTGCCCCCGGGCCGCTCGGGCGCGGTGGCCGGCGGTGACTTCGCGGCCCGGGTCGCCGAGGCGGGCGAGGCCGGTTTCGCGGTGGACGACCAGCTGGTCGAGCCGGGACTGGTGGCGCTCGCGGTGCCGGTGCGCGGGCCGGACGGACGGATCGCGTGCGTGCTGAGCACCGTGAGCCACACCAGCCGGCACGACGCCGCCTCGCTGCGCACGACGCTGCTGCCGCGGCTGCGCGCCGCGGCCGACGCTCCTCGCCCTGGAGGGCCTGGGC